>JAUHYO010000086.1 GCA_030426325.1 Gammaproteobacteria bacterium
TCGACGGCCGCGCGCTCGCGGGCGTCCGGAGTCAGGGGCAGGCCGTGGCCGCTGCCGTGCGGCGGGTGGGTCTCAGGCAATCTTGGCCGCCAGCAGGTCATTTGCCCGGGCGACCTCGATGAGTTCCTTGAGTTGCCGTTCCAGCTTGCGGTCTTTTTGCCGAAGTACTGACACTTGTCGCTCAACCAGTGACACGGCACCGCCTGTCGGGTGTGGTAGATGCAGGGTACTCAGGAGCGAGGGGTGATTCTCGAAGAAGTCAGGGTGTGCTGCCAGGTAGTCGCGGACTGCCTGTTCGGAAAGCTCGTCGTCGCCGTAGCGGACTTCTGCATTCGTGCTCATAGATTGCCCATTCCTATAGATCCATCATTCCGTCATTTAACAATTCGGCGTTGCCTTTGAGCCAGGCGGCCGCGTCGCCGCCGCGCCAGCTTACCACGACTTCACCGCCGGGCAGGCTAACGCAAACCTCGTCGCTGAGCAGCCCCAATCGTTGGCCGGACGCCACCGCTGCACAGGCGCCGGTGCCACAGGCCGCCGTCTCGCCGACGCCGCGCTCAAACACGCGAAGGTCGATATTGTCGCGGTCTCTGACCCGCATGAAGCCGACATTGACGAACTCGGGAAATCGCTCATGGCGTTCGATCTTGGGCCCGAGCTCAGCAACGCGGGCCGTCGCGACATCCGGAACGATCAGGACGCAATGTGGATTGCCCATCGAAACGGCGCAAATGCTGAACACCTCATTGTCGACGGTCAATGTGTAGGAGTCCGCCATTTCCCCGCAGACGAAGGGGATCCTGGCGGGTTCGAATACCGGCGTGCCCATGCAAACGGCGACCTGACCATCTGGAAAAACATTGGCGATAATCACTCCCGCCGGGCTCTGCAGCCTGAAGTCGCGCCGCTCCGGGCTGCCGGCGGCAAGAAATTTGGCAACACAGCGAACACCGTTGCCACATTGCTCGACTTCCGAGCCGTCGGCATTGAAAACGCGGTAGCTCGCAATGCAGGTGTCCTCATTCGGTGCACTGACCCACATCATCTGATCGAAATGCGTTTCCGCGTCGACATCGCCCAGGCGTCGAATGGTTTCGGAATCCGGCGGCGGCAGATTTTTCTGTCGCTGGTCCACAACCAGAATGACGTTGCCGGTGCCGTGCATCTTTGTGTAGGGAATGCGCATTGAAATTTTTCGTGCCTTCGCTTTAGTGCTTGATGGACTTTATAATCCTGCCGCTGTAGTTTACATAAACTGCCAATCTAACTAACAAATCGCCCTTGGAGACAGACATGCGGCACATAATGGTACTGAACGCGAAAGGCGGCTGCGCCACAAACATTGCATCATATTTCGCAACCCAGGGCGCCGCTGTCGCCCTGGCCGACTACGACCCGCAACGATCAAGCCTTGACTGGCTCGAACGACGCCCCGATAGCCGGGCCCCGATCGCCGCGGTTGCGGGCTTTGAAGACGGTCTGCGCAAGGCCCCGCGCAACGCCGACATTCTCGTCATCGACGCGCCCGCCCGGTCGCACGGCGCTGAACTGACCGACCTGATCAAGCATGCTGAAACCATTGTCGTGCCGGTGTTGCCATCGACCATTGACATGCAGGCGACGACGACATTTCTCGACGAGCTGAAAAATCAAAACAAAATTGCGAACAAGCAGGCCAAAGTCGCGGTAGTGGCCAACCGGGTGCGTGAAAACACCCTGATTTATGACGATCTCGACGAGTATCTGACCAAGGTTCGGGTTCCCTACATCGCCGCGCTTCGTGAGGCGCAAAACTACGTGCGGGCCTATACGCGGGGCATTGGCATTTTTGAGTTGCCCGAGTACCTGGCATGGCCGGATTGGGACGAGTGGGAGCCCTTGACGGCCTGGTTGCGAACCAAGCGTAGCCAGCCTTAGCCCTAGGTTCAGGGTGCTAGTTCGCGAGCGGGCGGATTTCTGTTTATCGGAATGGCTCGCTTCGCTCCCGTCAAGCGGGATCGAGATGCGCTTTATTTCCTTTAAACAGAAATCCGCCCGCTCGCTAGTCTTGTGGGTTGTGCGTGATGGCTGGCAGGTTCGCAGCGGTTGAGACCATGCCGAGGCCGTCTCTGAAGGCGTCGGCGGCGGCGTCGGTTTCGCCCAGCTGATTGAGCAGGGCGCCGTATTCCCGGTAGACCTCCGGCGAGGGTCTAAGGGTAATGACGGTTTCGAGGTAACTGCGGGCCTTCCCCCAGAGTTCATTGCGCAGGCACAGTCTTGCGGCGGTGAGCAGCAGGTCGGGGTCTTCGCTGTGCGTTCCCAGCCAGCCCTCTGCGCGTTTCAGCTGTTTGCTGGCATCGACGCCTTCGACGATGCCGAACAGGCGCACCAGTGGGCCGCGCCATTCCGATTTCAGCGCTGATGCAAGCTCCTTTTCGGCCCTGGCGTGTTGATCCGTCCGCATCAGCCCCCGGTAGTAAGCCTCGAGCAACGCAATATCCTTTTTTAACGCCCTGGGTACGGCTTTCCAGGCCGCGGTCAGCCTATCGGGGTCGGCGGCCTTGTCGATTTCCTCGCGGTGAACGCGTTGCGCCCACATCGCCAGCGTTTCGGCTTTGACCGTCGAATGTTTCTTGATGCGTGGCAACAATTCGTGCAGCGATGGCCAGTCCTGCAGGCGATAGTAGAGCCGTCCCATCAGCGCCAGCGCATGACCATGGTCTTTCGAGTTCTCATCGAGTCGCCGCAGCGTGGCCAGCGCCTGTTCATGTTGTCCCTGGTCCAGCTGGAACTCCGCCTGCGTCAGGAGTACGGCGTTAGCGGCTTCCGGAATGTCCTTGTAGGCGAGCCGCAGCCATTCATCACGGCGCTCATTTTTACCCTGCAGGTGAGCGGCTCGCGCAGCCTGCAGGTAATTGAACAGCGGTGAATCGCTGGTGCTTGCGGACCTCGCCAGCATGCGCTCGCCGCGAGCAAAATTGCCTTCCGCCATCTCGATCAGGCCGCGTGTCATTTTCTGGCCGGAGCGTGCCGAGCGAAAACGGCCGGCGGCCTCGCCGATTCGGCGCGGCGCAATCAGGATCTTTCGAACCAGCCAGATCGCGACAAACAGGGCTGCGATCAGGAAGACGAGAATCGGCACTGACATTTCCACCAGGTAGCCGCGGAAATTAATCGCGACATAACCCGGATCGGCCAGCAGGAAATGTGCTGCGAAGCCGCTCGCAATCGCGGCGAGTACGATGATGAGACCGATTTTCACTCGTTGCTCTCGCGCAGGGTACGGTACTGGCGTAGCAGTCGCAGTGAGCCTGAAATATCGGGCACGGCTCTAGTAAACACGTGGCCGCGAATTTCACTCAGTGTTTTCTGAGTGCTGACCACCTGTTCGCTGCCGGTGTCGAAATAAGCATCGATCAAGGCACTGGCATCATCCAGTGTTTGCTCAAAAATCACCTGTTCACCGCGCAGCAGCGCAAGCCGTGCCGCCTGCAATTGCAATGCAATGTTATTGCGAAGGAATTCCTCGGCGTCCGGGGAGACCAGTTCAAGCTTCGCCTGCTCCGGCGGCGTTACTTTGACGAGGCCGGACATCGCGTCCTTGACCGAACCCCAGGCCCGTTTAAACGTGCCGGCGTCCGGGTCGAGGTCGTCACTATTGTCGTCAGTAGCAAGGCCAGCCCCTCTGAGCGGCAAGGACTCGACAACGCGCGCCAGGCTTGCGAGCGTGAGCGTGGTTCCCTCGAGATCGGGCTTCTCCATAACGTCCAGCGCGGCCATTTCGTCCGAAATGGCTCGCCGGACATCGGTCAGCGCCGGGTCGGAAAGCTGCGTGATGCGTTCGTCCGCCATACTGAGCGCGAGTGCCGCCAGGTGTGGATTGTTGGCCAATTGCAGCTGGGCATTGGCAATCTGCAGGTAGTATTCGCCTTCTGCCAGCAAAAACGTTTCGCGTGCCCCGGCGGAGATGCCGGCGAGTGATGCGACGGTAGCCTCGATTGACGTCATTCTCGACGGCAAGGAATTCAACAGCCGGATACGCTCATCGACGTCTTTGCTGATCGCGTCGAACTCGTCGCTGTAGTCCGGATGCTCTATGCCGGCAATCTGCTGATCGAGCATTGTCAGGGTTTCGTCGACATTGCCTAAACGGCGATTGACGGCTTCGATCGCGGCGAGTGTCTCGGATTCTCTACTGTCGTCTGCACTGCGCCAGTCCAGGAAGAGGGAATAACCCACTGCAACGACGGCCAGCAACGACAGCAGGATCGCAAACCAGGCGACGGCATTGCTGCGTTTGGGCGAGTCACCGCCAGACCGGTCTTCGACCTCAAACTCGGCGTCGGCGTCGGCGTCGGCGTCGGCGTTGGCCTCGATATCGATCTCTTTATCGCCCGTTTGCTCTTCGCTCATGATGCTGGTCCGGATCCGGTTTTATGAATTGAAAGTATGGCCTCGAGCATGTCGGCTGCCTGTGGCCCTTTGGCCAGCACGAGTTTCGATGCCGGGTAACGATCGAGCGCCTCTTTTAGCACACGTTTTGCCGGCGTCACCAGCGGAATGGAATCGAGTCTGCTCCTGCACCATTCCGGCAACAAAGCAGCGAGATTGTTCAGAGTTTCAACGCTCATCACCGTAATGGCTCCAATCATACCCGATCGCCACGCGGATTCGATTTCTGCGAGTCTGTCGGCCGTATAGGCGGGCAATATTCGCTCGTATACATCGAGGTAAGTCACTCGCGCCCCTCGTCCGCGCAGGGTTTTCGCCAGCAGGCCGCGGCCGTCGCCACCGCGGACGATGCGAATATGTTTTCCCCCGACGTCCTGCAATGCCGGGTGTTCAAGCAGATGTTCACTGTCGTAGCCTTGAGACGGCTCGATGGCGACAACCAGGCCCAGAGCGCGCAGCGCGTCGGCCGTCGCTGGCCCGATCGCACCCAAATCGTCGGCTTGGGCATGGCGTGCACCGAACCTGACCGCATTTCGGCTCGCGAATAATGCGATATCGGCATGCGGGTCGCCGGCCAGTTCGTTGGCGATATCGGCTGCCTCTCGTGGCACGATCTCAATAGCCGGGAAGTGAATCGCCGTGCCGCCGCTTGCCTCGATTGCATCGATCAGTTCTGCCGATTGTGCCGTCGGGCGAGTCACCAGCACACCGAAGCCGCGAAGTGCGGAATCAGGCATTCGAGTGCCCAATTGAATCGAGCAAATCGCGGGCACCGCCAGCGAGCAGTTTTGCGGCCAGGGCTTCGCCGAGCTGATTTGCCGCGCCAACGTGGCCATCCATCGACTCACGGATTGATGGCGAACCATCCGGATGTGCAACCAGCGCGGTCAGGGACAGCGTCTCCCCGGCAACTGTCGCATAGGCGGCGACCGGGGACTGGCAACTCGCCTGCAGTACGCGCGCAATTGCCCGTTCTGCCTGTGTCGTCTGTACCGCCGTCGCATCATCCAGTTGTCCGAGTATTGCCCGCAATGCCGAGTTGCTTTCCAGGCATTCGATGCCGAGGACTCCCTGTGCCGCTGCAGGTAGCATTTCGTTCGGAGGGAACTCGTAACTGATGTGGTGTTGTAGTTCGAGCCGCTCGAGACCTGCAGCCGCGAGAATGATTGCGTCGTAGTCGCCTGCATCGAGTTTCATCAGGCGAGTGTTGACGTTGCCCCGCAATGGCTCGATGCGAAGATCGGGTCGCAGCATTTTGAGCTGGGCCTGTCGGCGCAGGCTGGAACTTCCGATGCGGGCGTTCTCCGGTAGCGACTGAACCGTCGTTCCGGCCGTCGCGACCAGCGCATCGTGCGGGTTGGCTCGCTTGAGTGTTGCGGCAAGGCAAAACCCCGGCGGCAGCTCTGCCGGTACGTCCTTCATCGAGTGCACGGCGAGATCGGCTGCGCCATTTTCCATCGCGACCTCGAGTTCCTTGATGAACAGTCCCTTGCCACCGATCTTCTGCAGGCTGCGATCGAGAATCTCGTCGCCGCGGGTGGACAGCGGAACCAGTTCGGTCGTGGTGATTTCCGGGAGTTCCTGCAGTACGCTCGACACGTAGTTGGCCTGCCACAGCGCGAGCGCGCTTTTGCGAGTTGCAATTCGTATTTTCAAGCGCGCTAGACTCCTTTCAACCTCCGTCGCACATCGGCGAGGTGCCGGCGGCTGATTATCAGCTCTTTGACGCCGACTTGCGAATTATCACGCAGAACGACGCGGCTCCGGCCATCATCCGTTTTTTCGATGCGATCAATCCGGCTGACGGCGACCAGCACACTGCGATGTATGCGCACGAATTCCGCACTGAATTCCTCTGCCAGCATTTTCAGGGAATCGTCGATCAGGTCCTGTCCATTCTTGTGATCGACGGTGACGTACTTCTGATCGGCACGAAAACAAACAATGTCCGTGACCGGGATTAGCTTGAGCTCGCCGTGAACACGCGAGCAGACGTGCCGCCGTGTGCTTTCAATGCGCGCATCAGATGCCGCGGCCTGCAATGTTGCTGGCGCCAGGCGTGAGGCCTGGGCGAGCGCGGCGGCAAGCTTGCTTCGGCGGACCGGTTTCAGGACGTAACCGACGGCGCGAGCGTCGAATGCGTCGATCGCGTACTCATCGTAGGCCGTTGTGAAGACTACAGCGGGCGGCTGATCCTGGCTGTTCAGATGATGGGCGGTTTCAATGCCATCCAGTCCGGGCATACGGATGTCGAGCAAAACAATGTCCGGCTGCAACTGGTTGCAAAGCGTAACGGCATCAAGACCATTGCCGGCTTCACCGATACATTCGTAGCCGTCTTCATCATCGAGCAGTTGTCGCAGTCGCTCGCGCGCCGGTTGTTCGTCGTCGACAACCAGGACTTTCATTCTGCAACCTCGTCTATGGGAAAACGTAAAGTCACAGTGTAGCGATCGCCTGCATCGTCGATGCGGACTGCATCACTGCTGCCATAGGCAAGCTCGAACCGTTGCCGGATGTTGGTCATCGCCATCTTGTTCCCGCCGGCCGTTCGCTTCTCGCCGATGGCCACGGGGTTAGTCACCGATATCTCAAGCTGATCGCCAAGCACGCGTCCCCTGATGACCACCTCACCCCCGTCCGGAATCAACTCGATACCGTGATATATGGCATTTTCGAGCAATGGCTGGATCGTGAGACTTGGGATACGGGCGCGCATCGGTAATCCTTCGATATCCCACTTCACATGCAGGCGATCGCCGAGGCGAAGCTTTTCGATACGCTGATAGATCGCCGCTGTTTCAAATTCCTGCTTCAGTGAAGAACGGTTGCTTGAGCCGCCGAGATTTGCGCGCAACAGGTCCGACAGGTCTTCGACGGCTTCCTCGGCGCGTGCCGGATCGGTGCGGGTCAATGAAGCGATGGTGTTCATGCTGTTGAACAGGAAGTGCGGTCGAATCAGGGCCTGCAAAGCGCTGATTCGTGACTGCGCTTCGAGGACGATACTGCGGCGCCATTCACTGGATATGTAGAGGTAGCGCATCGCGAGCGCGATGACGATCGAACTGATGGCGAAAGTATGCAAGATGAAATACGAGTGCGAACTGCTGATGATGGCTGACTGACCGAAAATCCGGGTCAGTTGCCAGGCACTTTCCGCGACAATGAGGCATACCGCCTCGAGCACAAAGAAGCCATGGACAAAAGCGCGCGTCGGGCCGGCTTTTTCTAGGTAGGGCCGAAGCTGGCACATCACCACTGTACCGAGCAAGGCATTCCAGAGTACGAAAAACGAGGTCTTCGACAGTTCAATCAGGAAGGGGTGTTCGCTGTCGTGCGAGGCAAGCGCCAGAATGATCGCCACAAGTGCTGCTACGAGTACAACGACGAACAGGGTGCTAGCGGCACAAAAGTCCGGCAGGTAGGCCTGCGGCGATTCTTTATCAGGGTCCCGTGCGGCGATCAATCCGTCGCTCCTGTGACGTAAGCGGGTATTGTAGCGCCAGCGGCGATCCTAATGTGAGGAACGACACCTCAACATCGAAATCAGGTGTCGCAGTGTTCCTTGATGAGCTCTTCTGCTTTAGTGCGCGCCTCAGCTCGTGCGACGTCATCCAGATAGACACGTTCGCCATTCTTATCTTCGCGATAGACTCGACGAGCTTCGAGCATGGCCTTCATTTTCTGGCGATAGTCAGCACACTTGGCTGCTTTTTCTTCCGCGGCGGCACGTTCTTCGGCGGCAGTCAGCTTCGCCTGTTGCGCTTCACTGCGAGCCTCGTCGCGTTTGGCCTGGGATTCGAGACGCGTCTGTACCCGCTCCTGAACGGCGGCATTGTCAGTGCGATTGTAGGAAACCTGCCGGCGCTCTTCGCTGGAGTCACCGGAGGGGCGATCCGTATAGTGCACATTGCCGTCCGCATCGGTGTATTTGTAAATCTCGTTTGCGAAAACGCCGCCAGAGATGACCATGGCGAGGGCAACGATGCTGATTGTCAGGTGTCGATTTTTCATGTCCACATTAAAGCACGGTGAAGGCTTTGGATGTTGTGATGCTGGTCACAGGCATTATGGGAATTGGCACTCGGAAAAACAAAAAAAAACGGGCCTTTCGGCCCGTTAAAGTTTTGATATTTATAGCGATTGCAGAAATCGCTACTTGCTGCGTTATGTTACTCCGCCGTCGTGAATTCGGGGTAGGCCTCGAGCCCGCATTCGCTGATGTCGACGCCTTCGTATTCCTCTTCCTCGCTGACGCGAATCCCGAAACTCTTCTTGAGCGCGAACCAGACGACCAGGCTGACACCGAATACCCAGGCGAAGATTGATGCGATACCCAGCAACTGGACACCGAATTTCGCTTCCGGGTTTGACAGGCAAACCGCAAGAACACCCCAGATGCCAACGACACCGTGAACGGAAATGGCACCGACCGGGTCATCGATTTTCAGTTTGTCGAGTCCAACGATCGATAGCACAACGAGCAGTCCGCCGACAGCGCCGATCACAGTTGCGAGAATCGGTTCCGGTGTCAAAGGTTCTGCGGTGATTGCAACCAAGCCCGCAAGCGCGCCGTTGAGCGCCATCGTGAGATCGGCCTTGCCGAACCAGAAACGTGACAACAGCAGTGCGAATACGAGTCCGCCCGCAGCGGCCATGTTGGTATTAACGAACACCAATGCAACGGCATTCGCCTCGCCGACGTCGGAAACCTTGAGTTCCGATCCGCCATTGAAGCCGAACCAGCCGAGCCAGAGAATCAATGTGCCCAGTGTTGCGAGGGGCAGGTTACAGCCCGGTATGGCGTTGATCTGGCCACTCGTGCCGTACTTTCCTTTGCGTGCGCCCAGCAGCAAAACGCCGGCGAGTGCCGCCGCCGCGCCGCAAAGATGCACCACGCCCGATCCAGCGAAGTCCAGGAAGCCTGCTTCCTGGAGGAAGCCACCGCCCCATTTCCAGAAGCCCTGTACCGGGTAGATGAAACCGGTGAGGACGACCGCAAATGCGAAGAAGGCCCACAGCTTCATGCGTTCGGCAACGGCGCCGGACACGATGGACATCGCTGTTGCGACGAAGACCACCTGGAAAAAGAAGTCCGACAGGTTGGAGTAGTAGGTGTCGCCGCCACTGGCGATAACATCGGCCGCTGCGTTATCCGATGAGGTCAGCAGGCCGCTGCCTATCGTGCCGATGCTTTGGAATATGCCACCGGCAAAATCGCCCGGGTACATGATCGAATAACCGCACAGCATGTACATGATGCAGGCTATCGAATACAGACCGACATTCTTGGTAAGAATCTCAGCTGTGTTCTTGGCGCGCACGAGTCCTGCCTCGAGCATGGTAAATCCCGCAGCCATCCACATGACCAGGGCGCCCATCACCAGGAAGTAAAAGGTATCCAGCGCATATGACAGTTCAGTCACTTGCGCCGCTATTTCTGTTGTTGCTTCCACGTTCGTATCCTCCGCGGGCTCTTATACGGCTTCGCTACCGGTTTCACCGGTGCGAATGCGAATGGCTTCTGCAAGTTCGGTGACAAAAATCTTTCCGTCGCCGATCTTCCCTGTGCGTGCTGTGTTGCTGATGGCCTCGATAACCTGCTCTGCAATATCGTCGGCCACGGCCAGTTCGATTTTTGCCTTGGGCAGAAAATCGACCACGTATTCAGCACCGCGGTACAACTCGGTATGGCCGCGCTGCCGGCCAAAGCCTTTCACCTCGGTGACGGTGATGCCCTGGATGCCGATGTCGGCAACAGCCTGGCGCACATCATCCAGCTTGAACGGCTTGATGATCGCAGTAATCATTTTCATGGTAGGGGTCCCCTGTTTCTTATTGATTAGTTGAGGTCAAAAGACTTGCCGACTGTAAAAATCAGCGCCTGATCGGATTCGCCGTCACCGCTCAAGTCCTTGTCGTTGAACAGCAGCGTGACGCCGAGATCGATATCGGCAACGGTGGCGCCGTAACCGAGTTCAACGTACTCACCCGAGAAGTCCTGCGAAAAGCCAGCGTACTTCGCCGAAAATCCGTTCTTTTCCAGAGTCAGTGCGTAATAGGTGTAATCCTGGGTAGGTCCGGTGAAGTTTTCGTACTCACCGATGGCCACGTCGACGGCGAGAAGCCCGAAAGAACCGCCGAGGTTGATTTCCTGGTAGGTGTCGTCGAAGTCGCCGGTGTAGAAGTAGCCGGTGTAGCCGATGCTGTAACCGAAGTCGCCGACTTCGCCGCCGTAGCCGAAGTAGCCGTCGACCTCAAGGCCGTCTTTGACGTCGGCAGCCCAGGCGCCGGCATAAAAACCAC
>JAUHYO010000087.1 GCA_030426325.1 Gammaproteobacteria bacterium
GGGACTCGCATTCCTGAAATTGTTCGGCTACTACCTGCGAATGACCTCAAGGGTCACGCAGGCTGAACAATCGCAGTACCAGTCAGTCGGTGAGGTCACACCGTTCGACACGTTTAAAGAGGTCGCTCGGGTTGAGTGGGACACGTTATTGTTTTTCTTCGGCGTCATCATGTGTGTCGGAGGTCTTGGGTTTATTGGCTACCTGGAACACATGTCCGCGTTCCTGTACCACGACCTGGGTGCAACCGCTGCCAACATCATCGTTGGCATCCTGTCGGCGCTCGTCGACAATATCCCGATCATGGTCGCGGTACTCGAAATGAACCCGACGATGGACATGCAACAATGGTTGCTTGTAACGATGACCGCCGGCGTTGGTGGCAGCATGTTGTCTATCGGTTCCGCCGCCGGCGTTGCACTGATGGGCCAGGCACGAGGTCACTACACGTTTTTCGGACACCTGCGCTGGACGCCCGCCATTGCGCTCGGTTACTTTCTGAGTATCTGGATTCACTTCCTGGTAAACGCCCGATTCGCAGCCTGACCGAACTCGACCAACTCAGCGCGCTGGACAAAGAGCTTGTCAGCGCGTCGCGTGACATCAAGGTCCTGTCCGAAATTGCCTGGGAACCGGGCCTGCAGCGGCCGTTCATCCAGCGATGGGAGCGAGGCAACCCGGTGCTCCCCCAGGTCAGCTACGAACCCGTCGATTACTCACCGCAAATACGGCAGCTCGATACGATCATCCGGCGCGCGTCTGTTCTGGAACACCCGCTCGCGGATTATCTTGTTGATACGGCGCAATCCTATATTGATGTTGCACGCCTGATCGGCAGCCTCGGTACAAAACAAATGACCGAATTGTCGATCGGTATTTACGGCCGCCCCGGCAACCCGATCACCGGCGGCGACGGGACCACGAGCCTGGACGCGGCAAAGTATTTTATTGATGTCGGCGCGGAGTTCTACGCGAGCAACCTGCTTCGTGACTCGGATTACTGCCTGAGCGCGCAGGTTATCAAGGACGACCTCGAAGCGGGTCTGACCGAGGTGTTCGATGAAGGGTTGATCAGTGTCGTGGTCGATCCGGATCTCGCCGCCAAGGCCGCGGCTGGCGCGACAAGAATTCGCCTGCGCGATTCCACCTGCTTTTCGCCGTATGACGCCCAGCAATTACTGCAACACGAAGTCTTTGTGCACTCGCTGACAGCACTGAACGGTCGATCACAATCCACGATCAGCGCTATGAGCCTTGGAGCACCGCGAACGACGGCGTCGCAGGAAGGTCTCGCGACCTTCGCCGAACTGGTTACCGGCTCAATCGACATTTCCCGCCTTGAGCGGATCGCCATGCGCATTATCGCGATCGACATGGCGCTTGGCGGCGCAGACTTCATCGAGGTGTTCCGCTACTTCGTCGACACCGGGTTGCCGCTAACCGAATGCTACAACTCAACGATGCGCGTATTCCGGGGTGCGCCGGTCACGGGCGGGTACGCGTTTACCAAAGACTCGGTCTACCTGCGCGGCATGCTGGAGGTTCACACTTTTTTCCGTTGGGCATTTAAAGAGCAAAAGTTCCGCTTTTGTCAGCATTTCTTCGCCGGTCGCATGACGCTCAATGACGTTGTTCGCTACGAGAATTTCTTCGAAGATGGCACACTGAGCCCGCCGAAATACCTGCCGCCGTGGATGACGCGTACGGCCGGCCTCGGTGGTTACCTCGCTTTTTCTGTTTTTGCGAATACAATCAACCTGGCTGGCGTACAGACCGAACACGATTTCTGCGATTTGATACGCGACTGAAACCGCCGTACCAAAACGGCAATCGAGGGGGCCATGAGCTACGAAGAGACCGTTGAACCGCAGTGTAATCCGGTATCCGGCAGCATTGCGCTGCGCGTTGAACCGAAGGAAAAAAGTCTCGGCGAGTTCACGGTAAGGCGCGTTTTACCATCAATCGACCGTCGCAGTGTCGGTCCCTTTGTGTTTTTCGATCACATGGGTCCGGCCGAGTTTCCGCCAGGCAAGGGCGTCAATGTGAGGCCGCATCCGCACATCGGCCTCGCGACGATCACCTATCTCTTCGACGGCGAAATCATGCACCGCGACAGCCTCGGTTATGTGCAGGCGATTCGTGAAGGCGCGGTTAACCTGATGACGGCAGGCAGCGGCATTGTGCATTCGGAGCGTGCCGGCGATGACCTGAACGAAGTGTCGACGCTGCACGGCATCCAGTCCTGGATGGCGTTGCCGGCAGACAAGGCGGAGATGGAGCCCGCATTCGAACATTTCCCGGCAGATGCGCTGCCGGAAATCGATCTCGACGGCACGCACATTCGCGTCATTATGGGCACTGCCTTTGGTCAGACATCGCCGGTGACGGTCCATTCGCCCACCCTGTACCTGGCGTGTGAAATGCCGGCCGCGGCCACGCTGACCTTGCCGGACGAGTGCGACGAATTGGGCGTGTACGTCGTCAGCGGTAAGGCCCGGATTGACGATGAGTTCTATTCCGGTGGTGTGCTCGCCGTTGCCAGCCCGGGTGCGGTCGTTAGCGTGAATGCCGAGGACCCGTGCCGCTTCATGGTCATAGGTGGTACGTCCGTCGGCGAAAGAAAAGTCTGGTGGAATTTCGTCGCCACGTCAGCCGAACGCATGGAGCAGGCAAAACGCGACTGGAAAGAAGGACGTTTCGGCACCGTGCCCGGCGACGACGAATTCATTCCGCTGCCGGAATGACGCCAGCAATACGGTCAGAACTTAACGTTGAAGTTCATTATTGCGATGTGGTTACTCGCATCTTCAGCACCATCCCGCCAGACGAACTGATTCATGTAGGCGGTCGTCAGCGTCAGCTTGTTGCTTAACTTCCAGCCCACACCGATAAGCGTCCGGTTTTGCGAGAGCCTGGATTCGCCACCCCAGTCCGTATCGTTCAGGTTGTAGAAAGGCTCAAGGCTGGCGATCAGGTTCTTGTTACCCTGCGTGCCGATCGGTCTGGAATACTGTGTTCTGAATCGCAGGACGAGGCCAACGTCGTCGCCGGTGCTCATGTTTCTTTCCATGAGCCGGGTGCGCATGGAAATATTGCCGCCGAACGCACTGCCGGCCTTCCAGGTCAGCTGTTGCCAGTAGCGATTCTCGAACGAGCGAGTGCCGGCGGCATTCTCGGTTTCGATGCGAGCATAACCGGCCCAGATCTGAAGGTTCTTGCCCGGGCGGTAGCCGATGCCGGGACGTGCAAGAAACTGCGTTGCGCCGGAACCGATATCCGGCAGGCGAACCTGCCCGTCGAACCAGTAGGACCAACGGCTGGTACCGTCGTCCGACGGAAACGTATCGGTCGTCGTGAACACGGTCCAGAGGCCGATATTGTCATCGGTCCCGCTCGCTGGCTCAGTCACAGCGAGGCCGCACGCGGCTAGTACCGCGATTGCCAAGAATTTCGAACGCCTGTTCGCCTGAATCATTTAAACTCCACCTGCAATGCTACGCAGAAAAGCCGCCGGAATTCGGCGGGGCGCGGACTCTATCAGGCCTGTTCGCCTACTTCCACTGGCAACTGCTACAGTTGTCCAATTGCACAAAAGAAGCCAAAACAATGCATGCACACGACATCGTCTTATTCTGCGGAATCCTGCTCGCCGGCTTCGTTTGCCAGTGGATTGCCTGGCGGGTAAAGCTGCCCGCGATCCTGTTCCTGCTGATTTCCGGCATTGCCGCAGGACCGGTGCTCGGCTGGCTCGATCCCAGCGCTTTGCTCGGGGACTTGCTGGTGCCACTGGTTTCGATTTCGGTTGCGATCATCCTGTTTGAAGGGAGCCTGACGCTCAAATTTTCGGAGCTTCGTGGTCACGGTGCCGTCGTACGCCGGCTGGTGACCTACGGTGTTGCCGTCACCTGGTTGATGGCGAGTCTGGCAGCGTACTTCCTGTTGAACTGGGATGCGTACTTGTCCGCCCTGTTCGGTGCAATCGTCACGGTGAGTGGACCAACAGTTGTCATGCCGTTGTTGCGATCGGTCCGGCCGACCGCCGGCGTGTCGAGCGTGTTGCGATGGGAAGCCATATTGATCGACCCGCTCGGTGCAATCCTCGGCCTGATTGTCTTCGATTTCATCATCGCGGCGCAGACGTCCGACGGTGCAATACTGGCGACGATCTCAGTGCTGACCATCGTTGCGGCGGGTAGCGCTCTCGGCGCAATCGGCGGATACGTATTCGGCCTCGCAATTCGCAGACGGTTGATACCAGACTTTCTGCGCGAGTACGCAAGTCTTGCCGCGGTGCTTGGGATATTCGCGGCAGCCGAAGCGATACACGGTGAGTCGGGCCTGCTCGCCGTGACGGTCATGGGCATCTGGCTTGCGAACATGCGGCACGTCGATCTCGAAGACGTTCTCAGTTTCAAGGAAAGCATCACACTTGTACTGGTCGGCGGCTTGTTCATCTTGCTTGCCGCACGCCTGAATCTCGATGCACTGATCAGTATCGGCGTCGGTGCACTCATGATCGTGCTGTTACTGCAATTTGTTGCCGGGCCATTGCGCTCATTTCTTTGCTCCATCGGCAGCCCGCTCACCTGGCGTGAGCGCTTGTTTGTCGGTTGGGTGTTTCCGCGCGGTATTGTTGCTGCGGCTATTTCCGCGCTGTTTGCTTTACGACTTGAAGAACGCGACCTTGCCGGCGCGGAGAGCCTCGTGCCACTGGTTTTCACAGTGATCATCGGCACGGTCATTCTCCAAAGTCTGACAGCGCGGCCATTTGCTCGATTTCTGAATGTCGCCGAGCCCGAACCAACAGGAATCCTGATCGTTGGCGCCAACGAAGTTGCGCAGGTCATTGCGAAGGAAATGCTTGAGACGGGTCGAAAAGTCGTTGTGGTCGATTCGCATTTCGCGAGTATTCAGGAAGCGCGAATGAAGGGCATACCCACGTTCTACGGCAGCGCCGTTTCAACTTACGCCGACGAGCACCTCGATCTCACCGGGCTGGGTACGCTGTTGTCCCTGTCGCGGCAGCCGGGGCTAAATGAACTGGCCTGTGTGCGTTTCGCCGAGGACTTCGGTCGCGATCATGTTTTTACAATCAGCAACCACGTGCAGGGCGAGCATGACAAACACAAGGTCACTGGTGAAAGTCGGGGTCGCGTGCTGCTGGGGGACGAGTTGTCCCTCGAAGCCCTGCAGCAACGCATCGACGCCGGCCAGAAACTGAAAACGACAAAACTATCGAGTGAGTTCACGTTTGAGGCCTACCTCGAAAAACACCCGAAGCGACAGCCGGTGTATTTCGTTGACGACAACGGGCAGGTGCACTTCCCGGTCATCGACAGCAAGTTCTCGCCGAAAGCCGGCTGGACCGTATCGGCGTTCGCAGAGGCCTAATCGCCGGGCGGCAGCCGGAGAACGGAAATCCGGGTGGCATGGCGTCCTGATGTTTCATCAACGGTGAGTCGAAAGCCGTCGGTTTCGAGTGTGTCGCCAACCTCCGGTATGCACTCCAGTCTTTCCATGAACAGGCCCGCCAGCGTATTGCTGAGGCTACCCGACTCGATGATGAGACCAAACTCGCGTGCTGCGTCGGAAATTGAGATGCCGCCATCAACCTTCCAGGACGTATCGGATAGTTTGACAACGTTGTAGCTGGCTTCGGTCTTGTCTTTCTCGTCGCGAATTTCGCCGACGATCTCCTCAAGCAGATCCTCCAGCGTGACGATACCGGAAATTTCGCCGTATTCGTCGACAACAATGGCCATATGCACGGAATCGGCACGCAGTGTTTCAAAAGTCTTCGACACGGTTTGCCGCTCCGGCACAAACACCGGCGGGCGACAAATCTCATTGAGTTTTTCCATCGGATCGGCGGTGCCATCGATCTCGGCCTGAAAGAGGTCCTTCTGCAGAACGATGCCAAGCACGTTGTCGTCGCCGTCTATCAGCGGAAAGCGCGAGTGACGAGTCTCAGCGATACGTCGACGATTCTCATCGATACTTTGCGACGTATTCAGGACTGTCACCGCATGTCGGGGAATCATGACCCAGCCAACCGGTCGTTCGTCGAGTTCGATCAGGTTCTTCATCATGCGTGCCCGCGTTCGCGAGATTTTGCCATGCTGTCGGGACGTTGCGAGCACACCCTTGAGTTCCTGCAGCGTCAGCGCTTCGCCATGTGTGCTTTCATCGACGCCCAACAGCCTGAGGGTTCCGCGCGATGCGCGGTCCAGCAACCAGGTGAGCGGAAATGCAATCCAGTAAAACAACTGCAAGGGATAGGCAGTCATTTTTGAAACCCGTTCTGGCTGTCGAATCGCAAAGGATTTCGGAACCTGCTCGCCGATGACAATGTGCAGAGACGAGAAAATCAGGAAGCCGGTGAGAAACGCAATCTTGTGAATCACGGCGTCAGACAATCCGAGCGGGTGCAGAAGCGGCGTTAGCAGTGCGGCGACGGCGGGTTCACCGATCCAGCCCAGTCCGAGCGACGCCATGGTGATGCCGAGCTGGCAGGCTGCAAGATAGGATTCGAGCCGCGCCAGAATTGTGACCGTCATCCGTGCGGTGCCGCTGCCGGCATCGGCTTCCATCTGCAGCCGAAATCCCTTGGCCTTGACCAGGGCAAACTCTGCTGCAACGAAAAACGCATTTGCCGCGAGTAAGGCGACAACAGCGATCAGGCTCATTCCAACGCTGGACATAGTATGGTTAATCCAATTGATTGTGCGAGAGTTCGATTGTAGTTGACGGGCGCGCGAAATAAGCGGCAAATACACGTTGAAGCAGCAGTTGAGTGAAAAATGACTGAAAAAGACACCGAGCTGGTCGCTCTGGGCTGGCGCGAGTGGGTCGAATTGCCAAACCTGGGCTTGAACCAGGTCAAAGCCAAAGTGGATACCGGGGCGCGGACTTCGTCGCTGCACGCTTTCGAAGTGCGCGATTTCAACGACGACGGCATTCATCGCGTGGAGTTCAAGATGCACCCTAACCAGCACGACAAAGACAAGGTCGTCGTGTGCACCGCCAACATCATTGATCAACGAGAGGTGCGTGACTCCGGTGGACACCGCGAGAACCGCTGGGTGATTGAAACCCCGATACGAATCGGCCCGTATACATGGGATGTGGAACTGAACCTGACATCAAGAGATGACATGTTGTTTCGCATGTTGTTGGGTCGTACGGCATTGCGCGGACGTGCAATTGTCGATCCGGCCCGTTCGTTTCTTGTCGGCAAGCGCCGCAAGAAGACAAAGGAATAAAGCGTGGCCAGGAACAAAGCAATTAAAGTCGCCGGTGTGGAGGTACTGCCCGGCGAGCGCAAGGCAGTCAATATCCCGATCGCTGATCTCTATACCGGTACCTCCCTGTCGATGCCGGTCAAAGTTTACTGTGGCAAGCAAGCGGGACCGGTGTTGTTTGTTTCGGCAGCGGTGCACGGTGACGAGCTCAATGGTGTGGAGATTATTCGGCGTTTGATGCAGCAGAAAGCGCTGAGACGAATTCGCGGCACGCTTATCGCGGTGCCGGTCGTCAACGTACACGGCTTTCTCAACCAGTCGCGCTACCTGCCTGATCGCCGTGATCTGAATCGATCATTTCCCGGCAGCTCCAAGGGTTCGATTGCTTCCCGAATGGCGCATATTTTTATCAAGGAAATTGTTTCGAAGGCGAACTGCGGCATTGATCTGCACACCGGAGCGATCAATCGTTCAAACTTTCCCCAAATCCGGGCGAACCTTCACGATTCGGAAACAAAGAAAATTGCGCGTGTCTTTGGCGCGCCGGTCATACTCGACGCATCCATTCGCGATGGTTCGCTGCGCTCCTGCGCCGAAGAGCGCGGCTTTCCTATGCTAGTATACGAAGCAGGCGAAGCACTGCGTTTTGATGAAATGTCGATTAAAGCGGGTTTGCGCGGTGTGCTACGAGTCATGCGGCATCTCGAGATGCTGCCCCCGGTAAAAACGAAAGCGGTGACCGAGCCTGTCATCGCTGCATCCACGAGTTGGGTACGTGCACCGGTCAGCGGTGTTGTCAGTCGCAAGGTCAAGCTGGGTGCCCGTGTTGTCGAGGGTCAGCAGCTCGCGGTTGTCGGAGACCCGCTCGGGGAATTTCAAGACAAGGTTATCGCGCCGTTCGACGGCATAGTTATTGGACGCAGTAATTTGCCGCTGGCGCACGAAGGCGATGCGTTGTTTAACGTCGCCGATTTCAAAAGCGTTGCCCGTGCTGTGACAAGAGTCGAAGAATTTGCGGCCATCCACGGCGAACAAGAGGATTAATCAATGAAAATTGCGGTTCTATCGACGAACAAGAATTTGTATTCAACGCGCCGGCTGGTCGAGGCAGGACTGGAGCGCGGCCACCAGATGCCGGTGATCAATCACAAGCGCTGCTACATGAACATCGCGAGCAGCAAGCCGGAAATTCACATCGACGGCAAAGCCATTGAAGGCGTTGATGCCATCATTCCGCGCATCGGCGCGTCTGTGTCGTTCTACGGTACTGCAGTGGTTCGGCAGTTCGAAGTCATGGGCGTCTATTCAGTCAACGAATCCGTTGCCATCACTCGTTCGCGTGACAAGCTGCGCGCCTCGCAGTTGCTTGCACGCAAGGGCCTGGGCTTGCCCGTCACCGGCTTCGCCAACGCGCCCGGTGATACCGACGACCTGTTGAAAATCGTCGGCGGTGCACCCGTTGTGATCAAGCTGCTCGAGGGCACGCAGGGAGTCGGCGTGGTACTTGCCGAAACCGACAAGGCCGCAGAGAGTGTGATCGAGGCGTTTCGTGGATTGAAAGCCAACTTCATGGTGCAGGAGTTCATCAAGGAAGCCGGCGGTGCGGATATTCGCTGTTTTGTCGTTGGTGACAAGGTGGTTGCCTCAATGATGCGCAAGGGCAAAGAGGGCGAGTTTCGCTCGAACCTGCATCGTGGCGGCTCGGCAAAACTGGTCAAGATCACGCCGGAGGAGCGCAAAACAGCCGTTCGTTCTGCGCAGGTCATGGGTTTGAATGTTGCCGGTGTTGACCTGCTGCGGTCCGCACGTGGCCCGGTCGTTATGGAAGTCAACTCAAGCCCGGGTCTGGAAGGCATCGAGAACGCGACGCAAAAAGACGTTGCCGGAATGATCATCGAGTTCATCGAAAAGAATGCGCGTGAAGGCCGCACCCGAACTCGCGGCAAGGGGTAACTAGAGAATCATTGCATGCGTCTGGTGGAGAAGCGGATGGAAAAAGATGACAAAACGTCCGGCAAGCGGATTCTGGAAATCATACGCAGCGGCCTGCCACCGGAGGCCATCGGCAATGCGCTCGACGGGCTTGACCATGCGGAGCTTTTACACTCGGTCCTGACCTTAAAGGACGAGAATCAGCGTGAGCTGCTCGCCGCATTGACGCCACATCGTGCGGCCTCGCTGGTCGAAGAGTTTCCCGATTCGCATACGGCCGAGCTTATCGAGGAAATGCCGGCAGGCGATGTCGCGTCGATCGTTGAAGAGTTGTCGAGCGACCATCGTGCCGACGTTCTGGCGGAACTCGACAGGGATGACGCCGATGCGATCATTGCCGAGCTCGACGAGGAAGACGCCAACGAAGTTCGCGAGCTGATTTCCTACCCGCCGGATCAGGCGGGCGGCCTGATGATGACGGAGTTTGCGTCCTACCCGATGAGCAAGACGGTCCGTGAAGTCGTCGAAGATCTGACCGGCGATGCGGTTGATTACCAGTTGCTCACCGTTCATTACGTCTACGTCGTCGTGAAATCAAAAAAACTAAAAGGCGTCATCCGGCTGCGCGACCTGGTTTTTGCAGACCCGACGAAAAAGATTGGCGACATCGTCACGCCGGCACTGACCGTGTCACCCGAGACCGACCTTGAGAAACTCGAGGAGTTCTTCGACGCTCATGACATTGCGGCGGTACCGGTCGTGGATTCGCGGCAGTTCCTGCTCGGCATCGTCAGGCGCCGCGCAGTGCTCGAAGCACTGGCCGAAAAATCTGAAGCCGATCACCTGAAGGCAGCCGGTATTATCGGTGGCGACGAACTTCGCAGCATGCCAGTCCTGTTGCGATCGAAGCGGCGACTAGCCTGGCTCAGCATCAATATTGGCCTGAACATCATGGCGGCCAGCGTTATCGCCTTCTACGAAGACACGTTGACGGCCGTCATCGCGCTGGCCGTTTTTCTGCCGATCGTGTCCGACATGAGCGGCTGTTCCGGAAACCAGGCGGTGGCGGTTAGCATGCGAGAGCTTACGCTTGGCGCCGCATTGCCCCGCGATGTATTTCGCGTCTGGCGCAAGGAAGCCATTGTTGGTCTGATCAATGGCCTGGCACTCGGCTGCCTGCTGGGACTCGCCGCCTGGGCATGGAAGGGCAACGCGATACTCGGCCTGGTCGTCGGCGGTGCACTCGCCGTCAATACCGTTGTGGCTGTCTCGATCGGCGGCACAGTGCCGCTGATTTTAAAACGATTGAAGCTCGATCCTGCGGTCGCGTCGGGTCCGTTGCTGACGACGGTCACCGACATGTGCGGTTTCATGCTATTGCTCGGTCTCGCGAGCATGGTCCTGCCTGCGATCAGCTAGAGCCATTTTCGCCAGCGGAAATAGCCAACAAGACCAACCAGGCAAACGGCCATGACGACCGCGGAATACAGGAAACCCTTGGGATTCTCTGTGCCTGGCAGACCGGCAACATTCATACCAAGGACGCCGGTGACAAAAGTCA
>JAUHYO010000423.1 GCA_030426325.1 Gammaproteobacteria bacterium
GGGAGATCGACAGCAAGACGCCGATCGCTGTCGCCCTCGATATGCATGCGAATATCTCACCGGAAATGGCGTCGTATGCCAGCTTTTTTTGCGGCTACCAGACCTATCCACATATAGACGAGCGGGAAACCGGCCTGCGCGTAGCGCAAATTCTTGTTGACACGATACGTAAGGAGATCAAGCCGACTTTCGCCTGGGGCGCGGTGCCGATGTTGCCGCACGTCATGGCGCAAAGCAGCCTGGACATGCCGAACCAGGGGCTGCAGCAAAAGTGCATCACAGCCAGCGACCGCGGCGCGATCGACGCCAGTTTGTTCACCGGCTTTCCGCATGCTGATACGCCTCGCGCGGGTCTCAGCGCAATCGTCGTCACGGACAATAACCCGGAGCTCGCCAGGGAGATGAGGGACGAGCTTCTTCGCGAAGCCTGGGCGGCGCGTTCGGACTTTGTCTTTGAGATTGAACCGCTGGCAGCATCCGTCGCGCGGGCGAAGCAACTCGGCACCGGCACTGTAGCAAAAAAGCCAGTATTCCTTCTCGATCACTACGACAATGCGGCTTCGGGAGGGTCAATGCAGCACACGACGGTGTTGCGAGAGATCGTCCGGCAGGGTTTGGAAGACGTGGTGTTCTTCGCGATCTTTGATCCGGACGGCGTCGCGGCGGCACAGCGGGCCGGGCTAAATCAGCGCGTTGCGCTGCAACTACCGGAGCCCGAGCCGATGGCTTTCGACGGCGTCGTCACCTGCCTTTCCGACGGTCGCGGCTATGCGCGCGACGACGGTTACGATGGACTGTTGATCGAGATGGGTCCGAGTGCAGTGATTCGGTCCGGCTCAATCGACCTCATACTGATTTCGATGCCGATGGAGCCATTCGACATCGGTTGCTTCGAGGTCTTTGGTGTTGACCCGGCCGACAGGCGTTTCGTGGTGCTAAAGAGCCGCGTTCACTGGCGCGCGGCCTTCGATGATATGGCTGCGGCGTTCGTACCCTGTGCGGGGACGGGTGCCTGTACCTCTGACTACGGTGAGCTCAATTTCAAAAAGGTTCGCCGTCCGATATTTCCGCTGGATCCACAGACGGAATTCGCCGTCGAGCAAACGAGTTGACGGAATGATGCCCGGGAGCAGCCAACACCATGCCTGAGCTACGCAGTCACGAAGCTGTCAGGACGGTTGCGGTGGTCGGTGCCGGTCTCATTGGCGCGGGCTGGGCGGTGCAATTCCTGATGGCGGGATTTCGCGTGATCGCGTGGGATTCGGCGGCAGGCTGGTCCGACCGGTTGCAGACCACCATTAGCAATGCACTGTCGAATCTCGAGATCGATGAGCAACGACAACGGCAATTGCTCGAGCGGCTCGAGTTTGCGGACAGCTGCGAAGACGCCGTGGCGTCGGCGGATTTCGTGCAGGAAAACGGCCCCGAGGATGCGGAAACGAAGCGCTCGCTAATCGAAGACATAGCGAACATCACGCCCGAGGATGTCGTCATCGCCTCGTCGACTTCCGGGCTGTTGATGTCCGACTTGCAACAAGCGTGCCGGGCACCGGCCCGGCTGATAGTGGGTCACCCGTTCAACCCGGTCTACCTGATGCCACTCGTTGAGGTGGTCGCGGGCGAGTTGACGTCGGCCCAGGTCGTGGAGTGGCTGCGCGTGTTTTATCAGAGCATTGGCAAGAAGCCGGTGGTCTGCGAAGCGGAAACCACCGGCTTTATCGCCAACCGGCTCCAGGAAGCCCTGTTTCGCGAGTCGCTGCACATGGTTGACGCCGATGAGGCAACCGCAGAACAGATCGATGATGTTATGCGATTCGGCCCAGGGCTGCGCTGGGCATTTATGGGTCCGTTCCTGACCTACCACCTGGCAGGCGGCAAAGGCGGCATGCGCAGCTTCTTCGAGAGCTTTGGTGATACGCTCGCCTTGCCATACTCTCGGTTGGAAGCGCCGTTGCTGTCGAACGGCCTGGCCGACAAGGTCATTCGGCAATGCGACGACGCGTATCAGCAGTACAGCGCTGATGATCTGGAAAGCTGGCGAGACATGAATATCCGGATTCTGATCCGCGAGCTGCAGTCTCTCGAAGACCTGCCCGCCTCCTGATCCAGAATGCAGGCTGTGGCGACATTGGACCCAATCACCAGTTTCAGTGACCGCGTTC
>JAUHYO010000088.1 GCA_030426325.1 Gammaproteobacteria bacterium
GATCGAGAAGCGTCGAAGGTCGCGACTGTTTGCCGGGTTGAACAGCTCGCCGTTTGCGAAATGGGTGAACGCGCGGCGCAGGAAGTACAGGCCAGCCAGTCCGATTGACAGGTAGAGCGTGGTGAGGGCCCACAATGCATACATCTGGCCTTCGGTGACTGTCTGCCATTGGATCGGCAATCCGATACTCACGCGGGCAAGGCGGGCGAACGCGACAAGATCGACCAGGTAATAAATGGCAGCCAGGGGGATCAGGATCAGCAGGGCGGCAGCGGCCCAGGAAATTAACAGCGAAAGACGGCGAGTCACGTTGACGAGTCCTCGTAATGATTGTTATAGTTTTAAAAGTTATCGTAAAACAATAATTAAATCAACAGGAGGAGTAATCATGATTGCTCGAATTACCAGGCTGGCCTGCGTTTGCATGCTGATGACAATGCCGGTCACCACCAACGCGCTGACTATGGAGCAATTCGCTGCGATCTGCGCGTCGGGCAACGTGGCATGCAGTGAGCATCCTGTGTTGCAGGCCTACGTGGGCGGTGCCCTGGACTTGATCGCGATGCTCGATGAAGAGACGGAGTACCTCGACGAGATTTATTGCGTCAAACCGTCCAGCTTGTTCGATGTGCCGTCCATTATTCGATACATGGAAGCCCACCAGGCCGACAACGCAAAGCGGAACGCCATGTTACTGCTCATTCGCTTCCTTGAAGAAAACGGTGGCTGCTAGCGCTCGGGCCGCCTAGTGATCGGTCACGATTTCTTTGGATTTCACGACCTGCAATACGAAAGATGAGGAAGCATCTTTGACGGCGGGCAGGTTCAGTAACTCGGAATCAATGAATCGCCCGAACTCATTGAGATCTTTTGCGACGATCTCAAGAATAAAATCAATGGATCCAGAGACCATGTGGCAGGCGAGGACTTGCGGCAGCACACGCACCCGGCGCCGGAATGCTTCCGCTTCATCCGTGCTCTTGCGCTCCACATTGACTGCGACAAAGGCTTTGACCGTGTTGCCGCGAGCTGACTCGTTCACGTTGATCGTAAAATTGTGAATCACGCCCCGATCGACAAGGGACTCGACACGCCGTTGTGCGGCACTGGCCGATAGATTCACCTTGCTGCCGAGGCGGGACCAGCTGATGCGGCCATCGCGCTGGAGCAGGTTGATGATCTTCGCGTCGATGCGGTCGAGAGATATAGATTCCTGCGCCATTTTATCCAAAGAGTATTAAAACCTGCGTCATAGTGCCGTTCTGTGCGGAAAAACGCAAGGCTCCTGCTTGCCTGCACGCCTATACTTTTACGGAGTTATTTTTGAACCCCCTAAAGGTGAGTTGAACGCCATGTCCTATTTGAAAAAAGTTGACCATATTTCATACGCTTGTGCGCAAGGTACCATCGAAAAATGGGCCTGGTTTCACATTGAGGTAGAAGGTGGAACCCTGATCAAGCGCATCGATGACGCTCGTCCCGGCGACCCGAACAGCAGCATGAAAATCTGGTGCATCGATTACGGCGATTTCGGCATCGCGCTGATCGAAGGAATCGATCGTGCCAAGAAGTCACAGGTGACAAGTTTCGTTGAGAAGCATGGCGATCACTCCTGCCAGCACGTGGCGTATGACTGCTACAACCTCGACAATTTTATTTCTCACATGAAATCGATGGGCGGTCATCCCCGCGGTGGCGTCCTGGTACAGGATGACGGGTTCGGTATTCTGAAACAGATGTTTGCCAAAGGCTATGCCAGCGGTCACGCGGGCGAGGCGACATTTCCGGAATATTGCGAACGTCCGCAAACCGAGGATGAGGCCAAGGAAGTGGAGATCACTTTCTCGAACAAGGCCGGTGGCGAGTTCTACAAGCAGGTTCAGGATGCCATCGAAGAAGGCGACGAAGAACCCTTTTTCGATTTTTCGAAAATGCCAGCCGACTGGCAGGTCCCGGAAGAACAGACCAAGCGTGTCGTGAGCGATGACAAGGCCAGGCTCGTATCGGTCTAGTTGCGGTTATCGTGAGGCGTTCTGCGGAACGCCTCACGATCCGATGTTTGTCCAAATCCGGTCCAGTCGGCCCGGGCCTTGTGGAATCGGCTCGGCTGATTGAACCAGGTTTTGTGACAGAAGCGCGGTCACGATGCGGTCGATTGCCGCATCCGGGCGGCGGCGATCGTGATTCCATTCCACGCTGTGCAACCACGACCGGGCATTTTCATCCCCGATTCCGTAGGCCTCGCTGATCTGCCGGGCGGCGTCCGGGTCGCGTTTGAGTTGCCGGGTGAATTCCGCAACGATCTCCAGCGCAACGCGGACAGCTGCGCTGTGACGGTCAAGGTAGTCGGCTCGCACTGAAACGGCGAAGGCGGGCCAGGGAACCACGCGCTCACCAATACGCCGGAACTCGCCGCTGTCCACGAGCGGTTGTGTCATATGTTTTTCCCAGAGAAATACGTCGGCTTCGCCGCTCAGAAGTGCCGCCCGGGCGCCGTCGATGTCGTCGACCACGACAAATTCCATGTCATCAAGGCTGAAGCCGCGTTCTGCCGCATCGACCGTTGCGATAAGGTGTGACCCTGAACCGAAGCGACTGATCGCATAGCGTTTGCCCTCGATTTCCTCAATTTTACGGATATTGCTCGACGTTGAGACGTGAATACCCCAGACGAGCGGTGATTCAACGTAAACACTGACCATCTTGTTTCGACCGCCATTCAGAATGTCGTGAACGGCACCTTCCGTCAGCAGCAGTGCGGCATCGAGCTCCTTATCCCGCAAAGCGGCATTCATTGCGCCGGTACCGCCCGGGTAGTCGATAAATTCCATATCGATGCCGGCCGCACTAAAAGCGCCCGCAGCTATCGCCCGCTTCCATGGCAGATTGAAGTGCTCCGGCACGCCGCCGATTCTGAGTTTGACGGAGTTCAATGTGGACCCTCGTAAGTTGATTCGTTATAAGGTAGCAAAATTCACGTAGACTTCGGCGGAGACTTTTCAGGTGAACGAAATTATGTATGACCAAAGCAGTGTGATGATCGCCGTTTTGCTTTTCGCCGCATTGATTGTCGCGACGGAGGTAACTTTTCACCTGGGCAGGCGCTCAATCAAAAAGACGACCGAAGCAAAAAAGAGTCAGATTTCCGCAATCCAGGGCTCGATTCTCGGCGTGCTGGCGTTGCTTCTCGGCTTTACGTTTTCATTGTCATTGCAACGCTACGACTCGCGAAGCGAAGCGGTGGTCAGCGAAGCGAATGCGATTGGCACGGCTGCATTGCGTGCCGACCTTTTGCCGCCGGCCTATCGTTCCGACGCCAAACAGAAATTACAGGATTATCTCGATCTGCGCATTCAAGCAGGCGCTATTTCGCTGGAACATCAGGACGAACGTAAGGCGGTCGTTGTGCAATCGAACAGGCTTCTCGACGAAATCTGGCGGCTCGCGGCGGAGGCGGCCAGCGTTGACGCAAACCCGGTGACGACCGGGCTGTTTATCCAGGCTGTGAACGATGTTATCGACAGCTACGGGTCACGAGATGCCGAGTTGAATCGACATGTCCCTGAAACAGCGCTGTTTCTGCTGCTTATAACGCTGGTGATGACCGCAAGTCTCGTTGGGTATGGCTCGGGTGTGTCGGGGCATCGTGCGTCACTTGCTACGCACGTGCTCTATTTTCTGATCGTACTGATGGTGTTTCTTATCATTGACCTGGATCGGCCGAGACGCGGTCTGATTGAAGTATCACAACAAAGCATGGTGGACTTGCAAGTGTCGTTGCGGCAATCCATCCCGAGGTAGAGGTGCAACACTATTCGCTTTTTCCTGCCTCGATCATTTCCTTCTCGGACGCAGTCTCGCGCAATGTCTGCACAGTATTGGTGCGGATGGTTTCATGAACGGCGGCGGCGATACGGGAATGGTCCCAGGCGGAGTTGACCTTCAATACATTTGACATCAGTGTCACCAGATAGGCTGGATCTGCCGGTTCCGGTCCTTCAACAACAGCGACCGAGTTCATCATGTTGCGATGGTTGCCCATGTATTTTCCGCAACGAAAGCCCTCTTCGGGACGGCAGGAGTACAAAGAACCGCTTTTGAAGAACACTGCGTCATCGGCGAGCTCAGGTGCATACGCATACCGATAGCGGCGTTTGGTCAAATACATGTACTTTTTCATTTGCAGACTTGACCAGGCGTCGACCAGGCGGCCTTGCTCGATCCGCAGTACCAGCCGCGCAAGCTCACGCGGTGTTGCAAATGAAATGGTACCCGGGACCTTGTTCTTGGAATTCGTTGTCCAGAATGAACCCTGTTGAATATTGCTTGTGTCCAGACCTGCGGCCAGCAGTGGTTCAGTGACGACAGCCAGCGCGAGTTTGGCCAGCTCTGATTTGCGTGTTTCCTTGAAAAAGCGCTCGCTTTCTTCGAAGCTCTTCGGGTACTCGCTGCCAAAGTGGCGTATTAACATTGCTTCGCGCCAAATAATACTGCCTGCACCGTTGGCAGAAGCGGAAATTGCATGGTCCAGCCACTCACTCAGGCGAAAATTGTCGGCAGGTTTAACAACTGAATAAAGATTGCGTTTCAGGAACGGATCCCATTTAGGTACCTGGTGAATTTCATTGCTGACCCAGTCACCCGCCGGCGATGCGGATTCGCGCAAAATGCGCGCTCGGTCATCGGTGTCCGGAAAGGCTTCTGCCAGTGCATGGAACAGGGCGGCCATACAAATAAGCTTGCCTACGCTGCCCGCGTTTTGCCTGAGGTCTGGCCGCAGACCGGCCCAGCGGATATTGTCTGGGTCCGAAAAGTCCACAAGCACCATCGCGTAGCTCGGGTCGCGGTTACGCAGCGCCTTTGTCAGAAATGCCTTCAGCGCAGGGTCTTCATCAAGCGAGTCGAACTCCGGCCCGGCATAGTCGATCAGTCGCAACCTGATATCGCTGCTCGACCACAACTGACCATCAACGAGTTTCGGTGCGCCGGGGGTTGACTGCGCCAGGTGAAAACCTTCCAGCCGTCGTATGCCGGACTCTTCGATGCCGTCAATCGGGTACGCAAGCGCTGCCGTATTCAGCAGCATTGAGATGCCCAGGCCCGAGATGATGTTGCTGCGCAGATTCAACTTACTCATGTTCGGCAACGCTTCCCGGGAGGTCGTCAAGACGAACGATCGTATCACCGATAACCGGCTCGGCGGTCGCCGGCCGCAAGCGCCGCATGAGGACATCTGCGGAACCGCTGCCGCGCTCGACCAGCGGTCGAATCTGGAACAGCGTGAGCTCACCATCGACAAAGCCAAATTCGATATCCCACGGACGCGCGTTGCCGTTGTCATCAGGAACTGATTCGTACTTTTCATTGACGTCGTCTGCCAGTTTCCGCAGCTGACTGATTTCGTCGTCTGTGAGCACCTTACCCGCCGGTGCCGGCAGCCAGTTGACGCCGCCTTTCTGCGAAACCTGCCGTTGGTATGGCGACTTCGCTTCCGAAATCACCTCGCTGTTTGCGGGGCCAATAGCAATGGTCTCTGCCGCCTCACCGGCCACAGCGCCGCCAACTCCCCAGGCGGTCGACGCGGTTAAACCCGGGTCGGCACGGTTGTAAAGATTGGTCGTGACCAGTACGCCGGATTTGGTTGCGGGCACACTTTTCATCAGTAGTACTGACGCGTAAATCTGGTCGGGATTTCGAAGCACACTCGATCGCCATGCCAGCGCGCGCGGGCTCAGGACGGATGACCAGACGCGTGTCACACCGACAAGCTGCGCCTCCGGATCGACAATGTTTGGTAGCGTCTCGTTCAGGCCAGCACCGGTGAACTGTGGCAGGTCCTCGACATTGGTGTCTGAACGGATGAAAACACCATAGCTACCCGGTTCACCGAACACTTCGCGCATCAGTGTGACCAGCTTTTCGCTGGTGTCGGCTGACAGTCGCAACGATTCGATCGCCTGCCGAACCTGAGCGAGCTCCGAGTTAAACGCTTCCTCATTGATGTCACCGGCATCAAGAGCCGCGAATGCCTGTGAGATTCGATCAGTGAGGCCCGCTTCTTCAAGGTGTGCTGCGTAAATGCCAAAGGGCAGGGCGATCGCCGGCGCAACGTGCCCAGGAAACAGTCGATTGAGTTCGCCGAGATTCGCGGCTTTCGGCCCGATTACCTTTCCGGACAGGTGACGGTTGATTTCGTCCAGTTTCAGGAGTTTTTTCCAGCTCAATTGCGGTACGGGAACCACGATGCTATTGCGCTGGGAATTGGTATCGGAATCGCTGGTCGATTCATCGCGTTGCAGCAAGACATCACCTGCACCGGTCACGACCATCAGGATGCGCTCATTCTCCAATACGCGAAGTGTTTCGAGTACGTCGTAGTCAACGGCGACATTCGGGATACTGAAGTTTCGCGCCAGCAGTTGAACATGTGAAAGCGCGTTTCCTTCGCCGAGCGTCAGAATTCCAGCGACCGGCGACAACTCGGCAATCGTTTCCGGAATAACGGCGATATCCTTTCGATCCAGCGTTGCACCTTCCAGTGCCTCAATGGTATCGAAAACGCGCAGTCGTCCCCTGGCGATGCCGGGATTCAATGCAACTGCGGCGCCGGTCGCTTCACCGTTGATTTCGACAACGCTGCCGGAAAGCCTGTCGATGTCATGTGACAATTGTTTCAGCGTGTCGCCAAGAATCCACAACGGCGAACCGCGAAGCAGATCGTCGCTGAATCTGGCCGCGCGCGAATCCAACGCGACGTAACGAGTCAGCGCTTCAGCAAACGTGTAGCGAATGCTGCCTATCGCCCAGCCGGGAACTCGCTTCAATCGCACGATGGCAGCGCGATAATTATCCAGCGTAGCTGTTCCACCCGACGCAATGTCAATATCGCTGGTTGCGGCTGCCAGTTCTGTCGCTGACAGAAATCCGGAAGCGTAACCGCAAGACAGTAAAGCGTTGCTGAGCCCCAGCAGTTGTGCGCGCGACAGTGGTAGTGACTGCTTCAATTCGAGATACGCGAGTTGCACTTCGGAGTCCAGTTCGCGAAGCGTATCGAACAACGCGAGTCGTAGCCTCGGCGGCAAATCTTTCAAATACCGGGATCGTGCATCCGCCATTGACTGGCACATTGCCGGAATTCTGCTCAACAGCGGCTCGGCCAGTGCATTGTTGACCGCGGACTGGAAAGCGGCTCCGATGCTGTGCTTTTCAAGTCGCTCAAGTGCGGCCTGAATGCGGGCTTCGCGCCCGACAGGCCCGTAGAGTGCATCCAGTTCATCGGCGAGTTCGAGCGCAAGCGCGGCGACTTCAGCCGGTTTCTTGTTAGACCATTTCCTTATTTTTCCTGCTGTAGCGGCGCTGGGGGTTGTGTGAATTTCGACGCGCCACCGTTCCGCCGTCGGGTGCATTTCGGCGAGCAGTATTGCTTTGCGGCGAACGCTGCGGGCCAGGTCGCCATCATTGCCGTGCGGGATGGCGCGACTTGCTTCGCGTGCCAGCAGGAAGTTGTCTTCGGTCCATTCGTCCTGCGCAAGAAGCTGCGACAACAATCGTTGACCGGCTGCCTGCTCATCCTCCAACTGCACACGTCCGCGATACTCTTTTGTTCGCTTCAGGATCCAGCCATCGTCGATGTCGACCAGGTAGTTCTCAAGCGGGATCTGGCGCAGCCGTTGTTGCCGACGGGAGGCGTCGAACATTTCGTCGTAGTCGAGCGCCGCAAAGATCGTCCCAACCGACCAACCCAGTTCCTGCAAGCGTTGCCGGGCTGCAGAGTATTCGGCATGCTGGCGGCCGCCGCCGCGTTCCGAACAGGCAAAAGCAACCGGCGCCTGTACGGTCCCGTCGTTGCAATACCAGCGAATGCGGGTATATGGGCCCCGTTGACTTTCCTGCATTTCCTGTACAATCTGCCGCGCCTCGTCGAGGACGCTTGGCGACGGCGGGTCGAGCGGAGCCGCAATCGCACTCAGTCCGGAAGTCAAAGAAATGAGCGCCATGCCGCAGACCAGGCGTCGTGGCAAATGGAAAGCATGACCTCTAACAATCAACATGAAGTGGGTAGTCCCGGCTATGAGCGGTTGTTGCGCTTGTTTGCGGACGTACGTCCGCGGGAAGGTGCGACAAGCCTGATTCTCGTGGCAAACATCTTCCTGATCCTTGTTGCCTTTTACCTGGTCAAGCCTGTGCGCGAAGGCTGGTTGGCCGTCACCGACATAGGAGACCTTAGCAAACTTGAGATTAAGGCGTATTCAGCGTTTGCGCAAAGTATTCTGTTACTCGGTATCCTGCCTTTCTATGCGCGCCTCGCGGCGAAGTGGAGCCGCAACGACCTGATCGTCCGGGTCGGCATTTTTTTTGGGGTTCTGCTAATCGCGTTCTGGTTGTCACAGCCCGGCATGATGCTTGGCAAGTCGCCGGTCTTCGGCATCCTCTTTTATCTATTCGTTGGTATATTCAGCGTAACGCTGGTCGCACAGTTCTGGGCATTTAGTTCCGACGTTTATGGCGCTGAACGAGGTGCGCGACTCTTTCCCCTGATCGCGGTTGGCGCTGCCCTCGGGGCGACAGTGGGCTCGTGGATTGGCCAGAAGCTGGTGATGATGCCCGCCATCGATGCGTTCGACCTTATCCTGGTTGCGCTCGTTCCACTGGGTATGTCGTTGTTCTTCGCAGTCGTCGCGAATCGACGCGGGACGTATGGCGACCCATCAAACTGGACAACTGATCGATGGCAGGAACCGGCGGCGCCGTCCAGTGAGGGGCCATATCAGCTGATCCTCAAACATCGATATCTCACTGCAACGGCCATTATGATCATGGTGTTCTCGTGGGTCGTGACCAGCGGTGACAATATCCTGTTCGGAATTGTTCAAAGCACGCTGAGTGACGATCTCGCCGATTTAAGGAGTGATCCGGAAGCATTTAGCCGTGCGATGCAGGAATCGACCGCTGTCTTTTATGGCGACCTCTATTTTTGGATTAACCTGGTCACCCTGATGCTGCAGGCCTTTGCCGTTTCGCGAATTCTGAAAGCCGGTGGCATGCAGGCGTTGCTTTACACGACTCCGTTTATTTCGCTGATTGCCTACGCGTCAATGGCATTTGTGCCTTTGCTCGGCTTAATCAAGGTCTTAAAGGTCGTCGAAAATTCGAGCACGTTATCGATCCACAATACAGCGCGACACATGCTGTGGTTGCCAACATCGAAAGAAATGCTCTACCAGGCCAAGCCAACCGTCGATACCTTGTTCGTGCGCTTGGGTGACGGTATGGCGGCGTTGACCATTCTGGTTGGCACTCGGGTATTTCAACTCGGCAATTTCGGATTCGTGATGATAAATATTGCACTGGTTCTAGTCTGGATTGGTCTAAGTACGTTTCTGCACAGAGAGAACCGTCGCTGGAACCTGGCGGCCAACAATCCGGCGCCACGGACAAACCCTGCAGTTCCACCAGGAGCTATTCAATGAAACTTGTCATGCTCATGTTTTTGTCGGCAATGCTGGCGCCGGTTGTTGCCGAAGCAGACGACTGGCAACCCCTCTACGAAAGCGTCGACCCCGAGTTGCAAAAAGCACTCGAAGCGCGCTTGTCCATGAATCCGGAATGGAAACGCTTAATCGCCAGGAAAAAAATGGCTATTGGACTGGTTGACCTGAGCGGTGACGCACCGCGATTCGCGCGCGTCAATGGCAACGAGATGATGTACGCCGCGAGTTTGCCCAAAATTGCAATCCTGATTGCAGCCTACGTTTCGTTTGAAGACGGGTCGTTGAAAGAGACGCCGGAAATTCGCAAGGATTTGGGCGATATGATCCGCGTTTCAAGCAATTCTGCAGCGACCCGCATGATCGATCGCATTGGGATGAGAAAAATACAGTCGATACTCAAAGATCCCAAGTACGGGTTTTACGATGAGAATCGCGGTGGTGGTCTTTGGGTCGGCAAGCGCTTCGCCAGTGCAGGTCCGCGCATTGGTGATCCCATCCACAATATTTCTCACGGCGCAACGGCGACGCAGGTTTGCCGCGTTTTCTACCTGTTGTCCGAAGGTCGTTTGATCAGCCCTGAACGTTCCGATCAGATGCTTGCCGATCTCGTCGATCCACGCTTGCATCACAAGTTCGTATCCCAGGTCGAAGCGTTGGCGCCGGATGCACAGATGTACAGGAAGTCCGGGACCTGGAAGCAATGGCATGCCGATGCAATCATGGTGCGCGGTTCGCTGTGGCGCGACTACATTCTCGTCGGGCTGGTTGAAAGCGAAAAGGGCGAATCAATTCTTCGACAGGTACTACCTGTGGTTGAGGAACTGATCGTCCCACAGGAGTTTGCCGGAGGAAACGACAACGATTAGGTGAAATTGCCCTGTACGCTACAGCGCCTTGAAATCAGGCAGTTACAAATACTTTCAATTGCGTACAACTTTGAAACCTCTGCTGCGGCTTGAATCTCTAGACTCGATGGAAGTTGAGCTAACTACAATACCCGGAGCACGTTGTGAAAAATTCAATCGGAGTCATTTTGCTGCTGCTATTGACGCTGGCCGTAACTTCTTCCATCGCCAATGAGGGCATGCTTCTCGAGCAGGAATTCAGGCGACTCGCCCCGGACGAGATCGTCAATCTCCGCGACGCACTCGCGGCGATCGAACTGGCACTCGTGAAC
>JAUHYO010000089.1 GCA_030426325.1 Gammaproteobacteria bacterium
ACAACAGCGACGGTAGCCTTGATACCCCGTCGAACTGTTATCTTGTCGGGTGAAACACGAATTTCGGCTGGTTTAGCCACCAGCCACTATGGGTGATACCTGGAAATAGCGCGCATGCTCCTGGCGCAGCGAAATACCACTGCCAAACAGGCGAAACTCGATCGGGTCACCGCCGATAGCCGAGTTGGTGTGCTCGATTTCCGCACCTTCAACCAGTCCCAGCACCATCAGGCGCTGTACCTGCGGGTCCGTGGTATCCACCGACTTGATGATGCCCTTTTCGCCTCGCTTCAATGTCGCAAGCGTATAACTGCCCATTTCCATTGCGTTTTTCAGCCGTGTTCCATTCAGGAAATAAATGATAATGATTCGCATTACTATGCGCAATAGGGAGTTTCACGAATATGACAAATACCCGTTCCAACTAGCAGCAGGGCCGGCCGATATCGCCGGGCAAAACGGCCTCGATACGCTCCATGACGTCCAGCCGGTGCACCAGGTCATGCACGTAATCCAGCTGGTCCGTCTCCAGCACCAGTACCTCGCCCATGTCATAGGACGCGATCCAGTTTTCGTAGTTCTGCTCCAGCCGCTTCAGGTAGGACAAGGGAATGTCCTGCTCCATCTTGCGACCGCGCAGCGCAATTCTCTGCCTGAGGGTACGCATCGAACAACGCAGATAGATCATCAGGTCCGGCGGGCGTATGGCTTCGAGGATCGCCGCATAAAAGCCCTGGTAGGTTTCCCAGTCACGTTTCGATATTTTCCGCATTTGATGCAGCGCCGTGGCAAAAATTTCGGCGTCTTCGAAGATTGTGCGATCGAGCGCGACCACGCCCTCCTGGCGATCCAGTTCCTGGTGCAAGCGAAACTTGTTGCTCAGGAAATACAATTGCGACTGGAAAGCCCAGCGTTTCATGTCGCTGTAGAAGTCGGCCAGGTAGGGATTCTCGTCATTGGGTTCGTAAAACGGCGAGACGCCATAGGTCCGATGCAGGAATTCGACCAGGGTCGATTTTCCAGATCCCATATTGCCGGCGATCGCAATTGTCTTCTTCATCGGATTCGTACTTTACCGCATTGCTGCTATGATTGATCGGTGAGCATGAAGACACCAGAAGTCCTGATCTCGGAAGAGGAAATACAGACGCGCGTCGGTGAACTGGCCCGGCAGATATCGGCCGACTATGGGGATGACAGCGACCTCGTTATGGTCGGCGTTCTGAAAGGCTCGTTCATATTTCTTGCGGACCTCTCGAGGCGCATGGAAATACCGCGCACGATCGAGTTCATCGCGGTCTCGAGTTACGAAAATGGCAGCGTATCGTCCGGCGCGGTACGCCTCGTCATGGACGTTCGCGGCAATATCGAAGGCAAGCATGTCCTGATCGTTGAGGATATTGTCGACACCGGGCACACGCTCAAGTATTTGATTGGCATGATGAAAACTCACCGCGCCAAGTCCGTGAAAACGGCGGCGCTGATTCGCAAGGCGGAAGCCGCCGAAGTCGAGGTTACGATTGACTACCTAGGCTTTGATATTGGCAATGAGTGGGTGGTTGGCTACGGGCTGGACTACGCCGAGCAAAACCGCACACTGCCCTACATCGGCGTTATCAAGCCGACCGACGTTTAGGCGTCAGCACATCCATCGATGTCGACTTCGATGGTTGCGTGCCCTATCCCGTATTCTTTCCTGAGAAACTCCTTCACAGCACGAAGGACTTCGGATTGCTGGCTGACATCGCACGACAGTGAAATGTGCATGGTCAGCATCAACTGTTGCGGCGTCAGTCCCCAGATATGCACATGATGAATTTCGTCGACACCTGCAACGACATTCACAATGCGCGCCTGCATGGCCTCCACATCAAGCCATTCTGGCGCGCCCTCCAACAGTATGTGCGCGCTGCGCTTGACCAGCATCCAGGCGCTCTTGAGTATCAATCCGGCGACAGCCACTGACAATATCGGATCGATCGGCGTCCACCCGGTGTAAATAATGACCAGCGCGGCCACGATTGCGGCGACGGAACCAAGCAAATCACCGGCGACATGCAATGCTGCACCGCGAATGTTCAGATTTTCTTTGTCACCGGTATGCAGCACCGCGAAGCTGGCGATATTGATCAGCAGGCCTGCCGCAGCAACAGCCAGCATTGTGTCGCCCAATACGGGATTTGGGCTCAGGAAACGATGGGCCGCCTCGAACAGAATCCAGCCAACGATGACCAGAAGGCTGAGACCGTTCACAAACGCGGCAAGTATCTGGAAGCGCTGGTAGCCAAAGGTCAGCCTGCCATCCGGCGGTCGCTTGCTGACATGAAATGCCACGGCCGCAAGGCCCAGGGCCATCGTGTCCGTCAACATGTGGCCGGCATCCGCCAGCAACGCCAGCGAACCGGAAATAATGCCGCCGATGACCTCGACAATCATGAAGGAGCCGGTCAAGACCAGCGCGATCATCACTCGTCGCAAGTTACTCCGGTTCGTTGGGTGGACATGGCCATGGTCGTGCGCCATATCAGTGACTCGCTTCCTCGCGGCTCAATCGGTAGATCAGGATTGCAGCGCGCTTTATCGCCAGTGGGAGCGACGATAATTCGAGAAATTCATCGGGTGTGTGGCCGCCGCCGCCGATGCCACCAAGGCCCGCCAGCGCATCGGTATACGGCGCGACAAAGGATATGTCCGCCGCACCACGCCGGCCCGGGTCTAACGCAGGCATCGGCTTGCGGCCAAGGGCGACGTTAATCGCAGACAGGGTCCCCTGGAGGGCAATATTGCCGTCCGTCGGTGCCATCGGCGGATAGCCTTCACGAAAGTTGATGACCGCACTGGTGTGTGGGTGGTTGTTGGCAACAATTGCAGTCATCGCAGCACGTGCTCGCTCGAGCTGATCTTCGGAAATTGCACGAATCCCGCCGTTAACGATCACCGTTCGCGGAACAACATTCCGCTTGCCGAAAACCGTACCGCGGCTTGCACCCGAATCGTAAGCAACTTCCGTTCCACCCTGGATATTGCCCGCATTGAATGTCAGGTGTTCCTCACCGCGAACCTCGTCATAAAACGCGTTGAGGATTCGTGCCGCTTCGAAAATGGCGCCAGCACCGGTTTCGTCATTGAAAATATTCGACGAATGCGACTGCTTTCCAGTCACCGTCAATGTCCAGCCGCTGGAGCTGCGTCGCGCAATTGTCGCCCAGTCCGTGTCGTCGAAGTACATTGCCTCTTCGAAACCCAATGCAATATCGGCCCACTGCCCCGCGTCGATCAGGTGTTTCCGCGACACTGACAATGGCCGGCCGGATTTTTCCTCGTCCCCGGTATACGCAACGACCAGCGGAACATCGTCTAGCGCACCGATTTCGCGCAAGGCACGCAGGGCGTAGACGATAATGACGTTGCCCGCCTTCATGTCGTAAACGCCGTGCCCTGTCGCAATGTCACCGTTGCGCTTGAACGGTTTTACGCCATCGTCAGACTCGAATACGGTATCCAGGTGGCCGATCAACACGAATTTTTTTCCGGTTCCGTCTTTCCGCCCGAACAGGTGTCCCGCGCGGTTTATGTCCGACAGGTCGATCCATTCGGTTTCAAGTCCGAGCGCATCAAGCTCCCGCTGCATGACTCGGCCAACCGCGCGCACGCCCTCGAAGTTCATCGACCCGCTCGGAATGTCGACCGTTTCTTTGAGCAGCGCAATGGCCTCGTCGGTGTTCGCATCGATCCACTCGGCCATGCGCTGTTCATCGGTGGACAGCGATTCGCCGGCACTCGCGTTAACACCAGCCATCAATATGAGTACTGCAATACAATGCTTCATCACTGCACTTCCAGGTTCCGCGGAATACGTATGTGTTCGACCATGTCCTGAATCCGTTCCGGTGGCGCCGCTGTCATCATGCTGACGGAAATCGCGACTGCGAAATTCAGCAACATGCCGATGACGCCAATTCCTTCCGGTGATATCCCGAACAACCAGTGTTCAGCGATGTTTTCGCCCCACGGTGCGCCGGCCCACTTCAGAAACAGTCCCTTGAAATACTCGATATAGCCATAGGTGAAAAGCAGGCCCACCAGCATGCCGGCGATCGCACCTTCGCGATTGACTCGCTTGAAAAAGATACCGAGCAAAATCGCCGGGAAAAGCGACGCAGCGGCAAGCCCGAAGGCAAATGCAACTACCTGTGCTACCCAGCCCGGCGGGTCGAAGCCGAGATAGCCTGCAATCAGAATGGCAAATGCGGCCGCAATTCGTCCGGCACGCAATTCCGCCCGATCGGAAATATTCGGCAAGAATATGCCTTTAATCAGGTCATGCGAGACGGCCGCCGATATGACCAGCAGCAAACCCGCCGCCGTAGACAATGCCGCGGCGATACCACCCGCCGCCACCAGTGCGATGACCCAGTTCGGCAACCCGGCAATCTCGGGGTTCGCGAGCACCATGATATCCCGGTCGACGGTCAGCTCGTTGCCGCTCCATCCGTATCGTGTCGCCTCTGCGGCGAACTCGGGATTTGCATCGGCGTAGTACTGCACGCGTCCATCGCCATTCTTGTCCTCGAACTGCACCAGTCCGGTTTGCTCCCAGGTTCGAAACCAGCCCGGGCGTTCGTCATAGACCAGGTTGCCATCAACACTGCCAACCTCGCCCGTCTGGATTGTGTTCATCAGGTTGTAGCGCGCCATCGAACCGACAGCCGGCGCTGTCGTATACAGAATCGCAATAAACAGCAGAGCGTAGCCGGCTGATATTCGGGCATCGCGCACCTTGGGCACCGTGAAAAAGCGCACGATGACGTGCGGCAGTCCGGCCGTGCCAACCATCAATGCCATGGTTATGCAGAAAACGTCGATTCGACTCTTGGTGCCGGCGGTGTACTGGTTGAATCCCAGTGATGTAACGATGTCGTCGAGCTTGTCGAGCAGCGATACACCTGAGCCGGCAATATCGTCACCGAACGCCAGTTGCGGAATGGGGTTCCCGGTAATCTGAATGGCGATAAAAATTGCCGGAACCGTGTAAGCGAAGATCAGCACGCAATACTGGGCGACCTGCGTATAGGTTATGCCTTTCATGCCACCCAGCACGGCATAAGTGAATACAACCCCCATGCCAATGACCAGTCCGACCGTAACGTCAACTTCCAGGAATCGCGAAAACACGATACCGACGCCGCGCATCTGGCCCGCGACGTAAGTAAAGGAAATAAAGATCAGGCATATGACGGCAACAATGCGCGCGACCCTGGAGTAATAGCGCTCACCAATGAATTCCGGAACCGTAAACTTGCCGAACTTGCGCAGGTACGGTGCGAGTAACAGCGCGAGCAGCACGTAGCCACCGGTCCAGCCCATCAGGTACACCGATCCATCGTAGCCGAGAAAGGCGATCAGGCCGGCCATTGAGATGAACGATGCCGCACTCATCCAATCGGCCGCGGTTGCCATACCGTTTGCGACCGGCGATACGCCTTTGCCTGCAATATAGAAGTCGCCGGTAGTGTGCGCCCGCGACCAGATTGCGATGCCGATGTAGAGCGCGAAACTCAAACCGACGACGACGTAGGTCAGTAACTGTAAGCTCAACGTCCCGCCTCAGTCTTCATGCACGTTGTGTTCGCGGTCAATGCGATTCATGCGCCAGGCATAGAAAAATATCAGCAAAACAAAAACATAGATTGAGCCTTGCTGTGCAAACCAAAAACCCAGTTTGAATCCACCCAATCGAATCGTATTCAGCTCGTCGACGAGCAGCACGCCAAACCCGTAGGAACAGAGAAACCAGATCAGGAGGCAAGCCCCGACGAGGCGAAGGTTGGCGCGCCAGTAGGCCAGGCGTTTGTCAGTATCCATGAATGACATCGTTGTTATTTTGGTGGATCAATGTAGCAGGGAGTCGCTGTTGATCACAATGCAAGATACGGGGCCGTAGTCCGGAACCCGGCGGGCCACAAACGGCAGACAAAAAAAAGCGGCTTCATTGAAGAAACCGCTTTTTCCAAACCTACGTAAGCACGTGGTTATGGCCCCCTGAATCCCCCGCCATTCGTACCTGAAGGTGTCTTGCATTTTGGGCGTCGTCATTTGTTGCTGAAAGACTACGCCTGTCGAGAACAAAATTCGCAGAAAACCCACAGTTTGTCAATCCTTTAGGCACGTACTTATTGGTATTCAGGTATTCCACCGATTTTTGTGGCAGAAATACGACATTCACTCAGAGTCGGCATTGCCTGAAAAATCAACGCTTAAGGCGCGAGTTTCAAGTGCCAATACACGCAGGGTTCCTGATCCCGCCGAACCGGGACAGGCCGGCTTCGACCCGGTCAGCCCCGTTCGGCCGACGCGGCAGCGTCCGTGCCGCGCCAATGACACCCTGTTGCGAAACTCGCCCAGGGATCGCAGGAATGGATCCAACCCTGGTCGCCGTTGCGGTCTCGCCTGTCAATTCAAAAGCCTGCCCATTTCGTCAAAGGTATGCTGTCTTCAGTCCTGGTATCACGTGATAAAGTACGTCGATGAATACAAACAAAATGCTGCTAACCGTATTGGCGGTCATCCTGCTGTTATCAGACCGAATAGCCGTCGCCGACACCGCCGTTCACAATGTCACCGGTTATACGTCCACAAACGATGGACTCAAATCTTTCACGGTGCTTGTTTTTGATGATGACGGTCGCGTAATCGCAAGCGGGGACGACCGCTTGTTGCTTGCCTACCCGGCGGCAACGCGGATAAACGGTAACGGCAAGACCGTCTTGCCCGGTCTTATCGACGCCCATGCTCACGTACTGGGACTCGGACTTCTGAAGTCAAACCTGGACCTGACTGGTACACCGAGCCTCGACAGTGCGATTGCTTCCATCAAGGAATATGCCGCAGAGAAAACGAACGCACGCTGGATTCTCGGTCGCGGTTGGAACCAGGTTTTGTGGCCGGTGCAGGCGTTCCCGACAGCGGCACAGATCGATGAGGTCGTCAGCGACCGCCCGGTCTGGCTGCGGCGAATCGATGGCCATGCCGGCTGGGCAAACAGTGAGGCGATGCGCCTTGCTGGCATTGATGCCGATACGCCGGACCCGGTCGGTGGCAAGATCCTGCGCGACAGCAACGGTCACGCGACCGGCGTCCTGATAGACAAGGCAATGGCACTGGTTGAAGCGCATGTACCGCCGATGAACAGAAGCGATATGCGTGCCGCCGTGCAAGCAGCGACCGATGCGTTACTCGCGGAGGGCATTACCGGCGTTCATGACGCGGGCATCGACCTCATGAATGCCGAGGTCTATTTGTCGATGGCCGACAACGATGAGCTTGATTTACGAATCTACGCGATGATCGGCGGTGCGGGCGAGGTGCTCGACGCGATCGGGAAACCCATTGGACAGTATGGCAACGACCGGCTGGAAATTGCCGCGGTGAAGATCTACTCCGATGGCGCGCTGGGCAGTCGTGGCGCAGCAATGATCGAGCCCTACGACGACGATGCGGAGAACCGCGGCCTGCCCTTCTGGACACAGGCGGAACTTGACGCACAGGTTGCCAAGGCCAACGACATGGGTTTCCAGGTCGGCGTGCATGCGATCGGTGATCTGGGCAATCGCATGGTGCTGAACGCCTTCGAGAAGGCGCAGGGAGGCAAGCCGTCTCCGCTGCGCAACCGCGTTGAACATGCGCAGATTATTGCGCTCGAGGATATCCCGCGATTTGCGGAACTCGGCGTCATCGCATCAATGCAGGCAACGCACGCGACCAGCGACAAGAATATGGCAGAAGACCGCATTGGACCCAAACGAATTCTCGGCGGTTATGCCTGGCGACGATTGCTGGACTCCGGCGCAGTGCTCGCCAATGGCTCGGATTTTCCAGTTGAATTATCCAACCCTTTTCACGGCCTGTATGCGTCGGTGACGCGCCAGGACCGGGCCGGTGAACCGGCCGGCGGCTGGTACAAGGACCAGGCGCTGACCCGAGAGGAGGCTCTGCATTCGTTCACTCTGGCCGCTGCATTTGCGGCGCGGCAGGAAGACCGGCTGGGGAGCCTGGAGCCCGGAAAATGGGCGGATTTCATTATCATTGATCGAGACTATTTCAAGATCCCGGAATCCCAAATCGATGATATCGAAGTCCTAGAGACCTGGGTTGCCGGCCAGCGGGCATTTGTTGCAGGCTCCGCAAAATGATCGTTGAGCAAGTCTGGACCGGCAATGCATACCGGAATTTCAACTACCTGATCGCGTGCCCGGAAACCGGGGACGCGCTGGCAATCGATCCGCTGGACTACAAGCAGTGCCTCGCCATTGCCGCGGAACGCGGCTGGACCATCACGCAAATTCTGAATACCCACGAGCACGGCGATCATATCGGCGGTAATAAGGCTGTGGCCAAGGCGACCGGGGCGACAGTGATTGCGCACAAGAACGCAGGCAGCCGTATTCCGAACGTGGGCCGCGGTGTCGGTGCCGGCGACATCATCAAGGTCGGCCACACCGTTGAACTCGAATGCCTGGATACACCCGGCCATACGATGTGTCACATTTGTTTGCTCTCGAGAACTGACCAGCCGGCGTTATTCAGCGGCGATACGATGTTCAACGCGGGAGCCGGCAATTGCCACAATGGCGGCCACCCGGAAGAATTATTCAATACGTTTGAACAACAGCTCGACAAAATTGGCAATGACACGCTGTTGTACCCGGGACATGATTACCTGCTGAACAATCTTGCCTTCACCCTCGATCGGGAGCCGGACAATACGGCCGCCGCCGCGATGATCGAGAAGTACCGCGATCAGGACCCTGCTAATGCCCGGGTTACGACCTTGGCAGAGGAAAAGGAAATCAATACGTTCTTTCGCCTCCAGAGCCCGTCAGTCATTCAAAAGCTCGCTGAGGAATTCCCGGAAATCGGAGACCATCCGGATTCGAAGACCGTATTTCTGAAACTGCGAGAACTCAGAAACAGCTGGTAGCCACACGTTCAGCGACGCGTCGGACCAGCATCACATCACTTCCGGGGCGACTCGCCAGCCAGAGGCAGTACAGCGCGAGGTAGAGTCTGCGTTGTTTCTCGAGGTTGGACTGCCAGCGTCGGCCATCACCATTGAAATAAGTATCCAGCAACAGGTCGGCCTGTGCATCGGATAATTCGTGATGTTCGATCACTGTCGCGAGATCAAAAAACGGATCGTTGTCGCAAGCATACTCCCAATCAATAAACACCAGCTCCGGCGTCGCGAGTATGTTTTCGACCACCAGGTCGTTGTGACAACAGCACAAATTCTGCGGCAATCGCATGCTCTCTATAATTCGCTGGCACTGCTCAACGATCGACGGCTCGAGACCGCTGACTTTTTCGACATAGCGTTTCGCTGCAACCCGCGCATCGAAGGAGCGGCCCGTTAAAGGCAGCGCATGCAGTTTTTTCAGCGTTTTCGCCAGCCGCCTGAGATTTTCATCCTCGCCAAGGCTGCCGCGCGTCAAAGCCGTGCCTTCAACGTACTCGCCGAGATACATTCGCTCGTCCGCGAATATGACCGTCGGTGCAAGACCGGCCTGGGCTGCCAAGGTCTGGATCTGCGCTTCAGCAGAACGGCTGTTCAACGTCTCGTCCCGTTGCGAAACATCGAGCTTCAGGACGGCGCTCTTGCGGTCTTTGGTCAGCTTGTAGGTGACGTTGTTATATCCACCGCACAGCTGCTCGATTTCTGCGCCTCGCCATTCGGGAATTCCCGCGAGAATGGTTGCTGGATCTTGTGCCAAACTAAGCCTCTTGCTGTCGCATGGATTGAGTCCAGGCCACCAGTCCAAAAGGAATCATGGCGATATAGACAAGGAACAGAATACCCGTCAATTGCAAATCGCGCGACCAGTAAATAAATACCGATGCAAGATCAATCAGCAACCAGTACCACCAGTTCTCCAACACCTTTCGTGCAACAAGAAAAGTTGACCAGATGGCAAACCACGTCGTCAGGGAATCGACATGCGGGAACGCCGCGTCTGTGTAGGCATTCAACAGACCACCGGTCAGCACGCTCAACAGCACGAGGCACACTCCGGCCACCAAGTGAATCCGAATTGGCCAGGTGACGACGGGCAGACCTGACTCGCCTCTTGCGCCGGTGCGCCAGGCGAACCAGCCATAGACCGCCATCGCAAGGTAAAAGCCGTTAAGCACGGCCTCCATGTACAGCCTGGCTCCAATAAACAGCCAAACATAAATCGATGTGCTGACTGCCGCGAAAACCCAGCAGGCGATATTCTGGCGAATTGCCAGAACGAGATAAGCGATCGCCGAGGCTACAGCAACTATCTCCGGAATTGATTGTGTCCGTGCCTGCTCGAGAATTGTAGCCGTGAGACTCAATTGACGGGATTATTCAGAATCTTGATCGCGAAAACCGCTTTCGGCACGCGGTCGAATGTCGTCCCGATTTCTTTGGTGAGCGCCGACATGACAATATCGAATTCGCCACGCAGCTGAGTACTCATTCGGTTTCGGTCGACCGAAACCCCTTCGTGCTTCTCGAGGCGCTCGATGACGTCCTTGATCGGCGGAATAAAGTTTTCATCGAGCGGGTAAAGACTGATATCGACAGCAACTTGCATGATTTAGAATCTCCTCTCTAGGGTGACACCGAGTTGTC
>JAUHYO010000424.1 GCA_030426325.1 Gammaproteobacteria bacterium
CCATAGCCTCCGACTTTTTCGTGTCGCCCAGTACCGCGTATGCCTGTCCGAGTTGCTCAATCGCATCGACTTGTGCAAAGTGATGAGGGCCATCGTTGACCTGCCTGACGTGCACTGCGCGAGCAAAATAATCCAGCGCGAGATCCGGTCGGCCGTCACTCAAGAGTGTTTCACCAAGCCCCAATAACGGACGCTCGAGGGCGATATTCATTCGGTCCGTGCGGACCTCAATCGCGCTGACCGCCGTTTCGTAGTTAAGCTGTGCGGCAGAATAATTGCCAGCCAGCCGCTGGGCTGACGCGAGATCGCTGTACAGTGTAGCCGTCAACAATGCGTCCCTGTTGCCGACATCCAAAGCACGCGCAAGTTGCGTTTTAGCAATGACCGCTGCTTCATCATAGGACTGCTGTGCGATAGCCCCGTCATAGGCATTTCGATAAGAATCATCATCCACTGACTGGGCACTGCCGCGCGTTGCCACAATCAATACGGCGCTCAACAGAATGTAGCAATTGACCTGCGTAAGAGAACGACTCATGTATTGTCCAATGTCGGTCGCATGGCGTCGCGAGCTGCGATTTAGCTATTGACCCGCCACGGCGAGCAAGTTCCGCACTGATTCGCCGACTGAAAAATCCGTTCCGGACTGAATTCCGGCTATATCCATTCTGCGCAGGGCTAGCGGTTCGTGGCAACCTCCCAGGCATCAGGGCGGCGTTCAGACTGGTCCGCCGGAAACACCTGAACGTGTGCCGTTTACCCGCCGCCAGCGTGAGAACCGGCAGCCACACCGACGGACCGGACTCCGGCCGACGCCGGGTTCGACCAAGGCGTCAACCCCACCGCGTAGAATCGGCTGGCGACGCGCATCGCACAAAAAAAAGGCCCGGCAATGCCGGGCCAGAACTGTCGTGGCCGGGGGAAAGCGGCCCAAACAGAGGGGGAGATTCTCAGGCAGCTGTCCGCTGCTCGTCTGCAATGGCATTGTTGGCGAGCCAGTTCTCAAGATCATCAGCACCGCCAACTTTGTCGCCATTGATAAACACCTGCGGCAAACTCGTCGCGTCTGCTACGGCACGCAAGCCTCGGTCTGTGTACTGTTCGTTTAGTTCCAGAACCTCGAAAGCGATTCCTGCGTCACGCAACAAGCCTTTGGCGCGAGCGCAGTGCGGGCAACCTTTGCGCGAGAACACCGCCACATCCAGTGGCTTCGCAGAGTTCGGCGCAAGAAACTCGAGCATGGTGTCGGCATCGGAAACACCGTAGGGGTCGCCCGGCGTTTCCGGTTCGATGAACATCTTCTCTACGACACCGTCTTTCACCAGCATCGAATAGCGCCATGAGCGCTTGCCAAAGCCAAGGTCTTCTTTCCCGACCAGCATGCCCATGCCATCCGTGAACTCGCCGTTGCCATCAGGCAAGAACACAACGTTCTCGGCCTTTTGTGCTTCCTTCCATTCGTTCATTACAAATGCGTCGTTGACTGAAATACAGGCCACGGTATCGACGCCCAGCTGACGGAAGCGATCCGTGAGCTGATCAAAACGCGGCACGTGCGACGATGAACAAGTGGGCGTAAAGGCACCTGGCAATGAAAATACCACCACGGTCTTGCCGGCGAATACGTCGTCAGTGCTGACATTTACCCAGTCGTGATCTACACGAGTACGAAACTGTGTCTTCGGTACTCGTTGCCCTTCGCGATTCTCTAACATTATGTGTTACTCCATTATCAAGAATTTGTTTACGTAAAAATTCAGTCTTCCAGCATGCTGCGCAGCATCCACGCGGTTTTCTCGTGTACCTGCATCCGCTGCGTCAGGAGGTCCAGAGTCGGCTCGTCGCTCGCCTCATCGGCGGCCGTCACCGCAGCACGCGCTGTGCGGACAACAGTTTCCTGACCGATCACCAGCTGCCTGATCATCTCATCGGCACTTTCGCCACCTTTGGCCTCTTCCACTGTCGCCAGTTTCGAGAATTCCGCGTAGCTGCCAGGTGCTGGCAAGCCCAACGCGCGTATCCGCTCAGCAATTTGATCTACCGCCAGAGCCAGCTCGGTGTACTGCCCTTCTGTCATCAGGTGCAACGTATTGAACTGCGGCCCGGTGACATTCCAGTGAAAAT
>JAUHYO010000090.1 GCA_030426325.1 Gammaproteobacteria bacterium
GACAATTCACTGCAGCAACAACTGCACAGCAACGCCGCGTACTTTCGGTCGAAAATGACGGAACGCGGCTTCAATCTCAAAGCTGGCGAACACCCGATCATTCCGGTTATGCTCGGCGACGCTAGGTTGGCTTCAGAAATGGCCGACAAGCTGCTTGCACGCGGAATTTATGTTGTAGGGTTTTCGTTTCCGGTCGTACCGAAAGGACAGGCGCGCATCCGCACGCAAATGTCGGCTGGCCTGACGAAGGATCAGCTGGATACGGCGATCGACGCATTCACTGCAGTCGGCCGCGAATTGAAAATTATTAGCTAGGATGCGACATGAAAGCACTGGTCAAGGCGAAGCCCGAACGGGGTATCTGGCTGCAGAACATCGACAAACCGGACGTCGGACACAACGATGTACTCATTCAAGTTAACCGGACCGCGATTTGCGGCACAGATATTCATATATTCAAGTGGGATGACTGGGCCAGGTCCACGATCCCGGTCCCGTTGGCCGTCGGACATGAATTTAGCGGACGTATCGTCGAAATGGGCGAAGAAGTTCGCGGGTTTGCCATCGGTGATCGCGTATCCGCCGAAGGGCATATTACCTGTGGCGTCTGCCGCAACTGTCGAGCGGGTCGCCGGCACCTCTGCATGAATACCGTCGGTGTTGGCGTTAACCGCCCGGGAGCATTCGCCGAATACATTTCCGTACCGGCCTTCAATGCGTTCAAGTTGCCCGACTCCATCAGCGACGACATGGCCTCGATTCTCGACCCGCTGGGTAACGCCACCCACACCGCCCTGTCTTTCGACCTGGTTGGCGAGGACATCCTGATCACCGGAGCCGGGCCTATCGGCGTCATGGCCGTCGCAATAGCCCGGTATGCCGGTGCCCGTCATGTCGTGATCACGGACATTAACGAGTATCGACTCGAACTTGCACGCAAGATGGGCGCCAGTCGCGCCGTCAACGTCAGCAAAGAAAACCTTGATGACGTGATGAAAGACCTGCGCATGGAGGAAGGCTTCGACGTCGGCATGGAAATGTCCGGTAACCCGCAGGCATTTCGAGACATGCTGAGAACCATGCATCATGGCGGCAAGATTGCGATCTTAGGCATACCGCCTGACCAGACCAGCATCGACTGGAACCAGGTCATCTTCAAGGGCCTGGTGTTAAAAGGTATCTACGGTCGTGAAATGTTCGAGACCTGGTACAAGATGTCGAGCATGCTGCAGAGCGGGCTCAACATTGAACCGATCATTACGCATCACTTCCCGGTTGATGAGTTTCAGCCGGCGTTCGAGTTAATGGAGTCCGGCCAAAGCGGCAAGGTGATCCTGCACTGGAGCTAGAAAGGCTCTAGTCGAGCGCACAAAAACAATGCGAGTAGATCCCTTTCGGATCGTTAAATTTCGTCAGCCCGGCAAGCAGTCGCTGCAGGCCATTTGCGAACGTTCGATAGGCGCTTGGCCCGTCGACAATTCTGGATATCTCGATGCCGCTGCCTTTCGCAACCGCGAGCAAGTCCAAAATCATCTGCTCGGTTGGCGATAGCTGGGCTTCGATTCGTTTGCGACCGTATTGCCCGTCCGACAGTCCGGCTAACTCCGCTGCCGTACGGACAGCATCGTCAAGGGTCCCCAATTCGTCAATCAGCCCGTTTGCCAGTGCATCATTGCCACTCCATACCTGACCTTGTGCAATCACGTCGACGGCGTCCTTGTCCATCTGCCGCCTGTCAGCCACACCACTTATAAAATCGTCGTAGGTATCGTTGACGATCAACTGGAAGAGTGCCTTCATATCGTCAGACATTTCTCTGTCCGGACGCAGCTGGCCTACCCAGGGCGTCGTGCCAACACCGTCAGTGGCAATGCCAACGGCCTGCATCGTGCGCTGATAGGTAGGGAACATCCCAAAGACCCCGATAGAACCGGTGACCGTTGCGGGACTGGCGAAAACCTTGTCGGTCGCGACGGATATCCAGTACCCGCCCGAAGCTGCAACACTGCCCATCGACGCGACAACAGGCTTGCCCGCTTCCTGCAGCGCCTCGATTTCCTCTGCAATGACTTCCGATGCGAATACACTGCCGCCAGGACTGTCCACACGCAGCACGACCGCCTTCACCGATTTATCGGCAAGAGCCCGCCGCAACAACAACGCCGTTGAATCACCACCGATCGTGCCCGACGGGTGGGATCCATCGAGTATTTCACCCGACGCCACGATGACCGCTACGTTCTCGTCCTTGACCTCCTCATCGTGCAACATTCGCATCTGGCGCAAATAGTCGCCAGCATACACAGAGGAATACAATGTACTGTCGTGCTTGTCCTCTCCCGCATAGGCCTTGAGGATCTCGCGAATTTCGGCACGACCCAGCAGTTCGTCAACCAGCCCCGCCTCTTTAGCTGCCACCGCGATGTCACCACCCGCTGCGCTGGCGTGAGCTACCATGTTCTGCACAAATTCATCGACAGTGCCGGCAGTCAGTCCTCTCGCTGTTTCGACATCATCAAGGTACATCGTCCAGAACTGGTCGATCAGATGAGTTCGTGACTGGCGGTCCTCCGGTGACATATCCATGCGCGTGTAGGGTTCGACAAAGGACTTGTGTGTGCCAACCCGGAACACATTCCAGTCGAGTCGCAATTTGTCGATCGCGTCCTTGTAGTACGTGCGGTAACCGCCGTAGCCACGGACAAAAACCAGACCTTCGGGATGCATGTAGACTTTGTCCGCGTGCGCGGCTAAGTGATAGGCGGCCTGGCTGTATATGTCGGCGGTCGCAATGACCGGCTTTCCCGACGCGCGAAAATCTTCGATTGCGTCCGCAATCGTACGCAGCTTGCTTAAACCGCCACCGCCAAGTCCGCTCAGATCAAGATGTACGACCTTTATCCGGTCATCGTTTGCGGCAAACTCGAAGGCGTCAACAACATCCTGCACCAGGGTCTGTGCAACCGCCTCCCCCAGCAACTCGGCCAGCGCCCGGTCGTAAGCGTCGCCATCCAATTGATCGACCAGCGTGCCGACCGGCTGGATCAATAACGCGGCTTGTTGCGGAATCAGGGCCGGCGCTCCCGAGAATGCCCCGAAAAATACGAGGAACAGCACCAGCAGCAGCAATAAGTGCAGGACCTTTCTGGCACCGTCCAGGCCGCGCCAGATCGACGCCACAATTCGGACAATGATATTGCTGCTGTTCATACGCCGTTATCCTGCTCTACTATTCGCTATAGCTGATTCTATAAAGTTTATCTGCATGGTCGTCGCTGACCAGCAGGGAGCCATCTTCAAGTACCAGCAAATCAACCGGGCGACCACTCACTGACTGGCCCTGCAACCATCCGGTGGCAAAGGGTTCATACGATACAACGTCGCCATCCACCAGTTTCAACATCGACACCTTATACCCTACCTTCTTCGACCGGTTCCACGAGCCATGTTCCGCAATAAACAGCTGACCGCGGTAATTTTCGGGGAACTGAGTACCCGTGTAAAACCTGACGCCCAGGGACGCAACGTGAGCGCCAAGCTTTTGGGCCGGCGGACGGTAGTCACTGCAGCGCTTTCCCTTCCCGAACTGGGGATCAAGCAGGTCTCCCGCATGGCAATAAGGGTAGCCGAAATGCTGGCCCGGCTCCGTCGCTCGATTTATCTCATCGGCCGGCAGATCATCGCCAAGCATGTCGCGACCGTTGTCCGTGAACCAGAGGTCACCCGTTTCCGGGTGCCAGGTAAAACCAACCGAATTCCGGATCCCGCTTGCGAAAGTCTCCCGCTCGCTGCCATCGGGATTCATCCGAACAATGCTCGCATAGCCTGTCTCGTCGCAAATATTGCAGGGAGCGCCGATACTGACGTAAAGCTTGTTGTCCGGGCCGAAAGCGATATAGCGCCAGCCGTGGTGACGATCACTGGGCAGATCGATATCAAGCACCTCGCCAGGCGGAACGTCATTGAGATGGGATTCGATATCGCGATAGCGCGTCACTCTGTCGATTTCGGCAACGTACAGGTCACCATCGAGCAAGGCGATACCATTCGGTGTATTGAGCCCTTTCAGCAGTCGAATCGTTTGCTTTCCGTTGTCACGGACCGCGTAAACCGAACCACCACGGCGATTGGAAACGAATATCGTGCCGTTCTCGCCCAGTACCATGCTCCGGGCATTCGGCACAGAGGCGTATTCTTCAATCGTAAAGCCGGGAGGCAGCTGAATAGCCTCAATTGCCAGGCCGCCCGATGCGAACGACATCAAGAACAGCACGCTAAAAATCTGCTTCATCGAATATCAGCCTCCCAGGAAAACCAGCGATAGTTGTGGAAGAAAAGTAATCAGGATAACGGACAGCATCAGAATAATAAGAAACGGGAATGTTGCCGAGTAGACATGCATGATGGGTTTCTCAAACCGGTAGCTGGCTATAAAAAGGTTTAACCCGACTGGAGGCGTCAGATACCCGAGTTGCATGGCGGCCAGAAAAACGATGCCCAGGTGGACTTCATTGATTCCATAGCCCGCGGCGATCGGCAGAATTAGGGGCACGACCAATACGATGGCCGAAAAAATATCCAGAATCGCGCCAAGTATCAGCAGAAAGATCAGCAACAAAATGAGGAAAGTCGTCTGGCTACTCACAAGCTCAGCGACGACTTCGAAAAGCTGCTGCGGGATGTCGGCGTCGATCATATAGCTGGTTGAAGCGACGGACACGGCAAGGATTATCAATATCCCGCCGACCAGCACCATCGACGATCGCATGATGCGCGGCAATTCCCGTAACGGAATTTCCCGCAGTATCAGGACTTCGACGATAACGACATACAAGGCGGTGATTGCTGCGGCTTCGGATACGGCGAAGAAACCTGAGTAGATCCCGCCCAGTACCACAACGGGCAACGGCAACTCCCACAGCGACTCGCGCAAAGCGGCGCCCACTTCCCGAACTGAAAACGTACTCAGCGGCTTTCGAATGGCCCTGTTGATCCACAGGCTGTAGGCGGACAGCATGATGAGCATTAGCAGGCCGGGCAAAATACCGGCTAGAAAAAGGTCTTCGATCGAGACCTCGGCGACCACGCCATAGAGAATCAGCGGCAAGGAAGGCGCAAATAACAAGCCCAGACTGCCCGCAGACGTCACCAGGCCAAGATTGAACTTATCGCCATAGCCGTCCTGCTTTAGCGCCGGATATAAAATCGCACCAAGCGCGATGATGGTTACACCCGACGCGCCGGTAAAGGCGGTAAAAAACGCACAGGCAGCAAGGCACACCAGGGAAAGTCCCCCAGGCATCCAGCCGAGCAACGCGCCCGTCAGCCGAACCAGCCGCTTCGGCGCATTGCTTTCACTGAGCAGATATCCGGCAAACGTAAACAGCGGGATGGCGGCAAGAAAAGGCATGCTCGCGATGCTTTGAACCTCGATCGCCATGATCATCAGGTCGGAATCCTGACCATGGAACCCACTCATGGCGCTCGCTGCGATCACTGCAAACAGCGGTGCGCCGAGAATCGCCAACAACGCGAGCAGTATGCTGAAGAGTATCAAGCGCCCGTCCCCGCCTTGCGGCTGAAAAGGCTGTCGCCCGCCTGCTTGAGCGACGAAATCAAAAAACGATAGGCAATCAGCGCAAACGCAACCGGCATGATCGCATGCGCAATCCATGCAGGTGTATCGACGAGTACAGTGTCCTCGTATTCAATCTCTACCTGCAAATAGCGCCAGGCTTGCACGGCAATCACGGCGCAAACTGCAGCCGCGAACAGATCGACCAACACCCGAAATGCATTCACCGCCCAAACTGGAAGAATGTGAGACAAGGCGTCGATGCGTATATGACGATTCTCGCGGCACGCGGCAACCGAGCCGACCATAGCGAGCCACAGCACCATCAGGCGAACCAACTCGTCAGCCCAACCGAAGCCCGTACCAAAACCTTCGCGCATCACGATCTGGCCGACGGCGAGCACCATCATGGCCGTCAGCATCGACACCAACATGAAGGTTTCCAGCGCTGTACCGGCCTTCTCGAGTCTCTGCAGTACGCTCCTGATCGTCACGTCCTGCTTATTCGCCGCTCAAGGGGTTTTCGCGGCGATAGTCGTCAATATGTCCCAGCATCTCTTTGTAAAGGCCAAGTGAAAATGCGCCTTTCTCACCCTGGCGAAGATTCGAATCCAGCAATAGCTGGCGCACCTTGACGAATTCAACAGGGTCGAACGTCACTTCCTTGATGCCGCTCTTAATCAGCGCATCAAACGCTTCCTGGTTATCTTCCAGGTTGACCTCATTGAAGTGCTTGTAGGTTGCCGTCATCACTTCACGAACAACGGCCTGATCGTCGTCGCTGATCTTGTCGAAACTTTTCTTGTCAATTGCCATGAAGCCCAGTGTGTAAACCAGCGGCACCTGTGTCACGTATTTGACTTTCGTATGCCATTGCATGATCAACGCTACCATCGGCGGAATCGCGACGATATCGATTAACCCTGTTTGAAGCCCCGTCAATACGTCCGTCAGCGGCAGCGTTACCGGATTCAGAGACAATGATTCCATTGAGGCGTAACTAATCGGGTCGCCTTCCGGTACCCAGACACGTTTTCCCTTCAAGTCGGCGAGTGTCGTCACGGGCGTATTCGACATGATGATCGCAAATCCGGAAGTCGCGAAACCAAAGTTTACAAACCCGGCATCTTCGAGTCCCTGCTGGAGCCGGGCATCCATCTTGCTGCGGACGTAAGCTGCCTCGTCGGTCGAATTAAATACCAGGGGCATTCCGTACAGATTCAATCCGGAATATTGCGACGCCAATGCGGACGGCGTAAACGCACCGCCTTGCAATTGACGAATGCGGATCTGTCCGAGAACCTTTGCGTCATCACCCTTCACACCACCGCCGTAGTATTTGATCAGAACACGACCGTCAGTTCGTTCCTTGATGGTTTTTGCACTGGCGCGCATGTCTGCCATCCACTGCGAACCGTCTGGCGTTACTGTCGCGATTTTCAGCGTGACGGCCATAGCCGGCATGCTGAACAGAATTACGCAAATTGAGACCAATAGTTTCTTCATATCTTTCCAATCCCGTGCCCGGGCATCCTGTTGCCTGGCACTAGTTCATAATCGAGTGTCAGAAATACTCATCCGCGTCCAAAAGCAACTTGCTGGCCTCTTCCTGGGCCATTACGTTGCTCAGTACAAAGCCGTCCTGATACGGGTCAGCATTGACGACTTCATTCAGCAATCGGTCGTGCAATTCCCGTTCATACAGTAACTTGGCGTATCCTTTGGCATATTCCACTTTGGCACTGAGATCCTTGCCGCCGGACTCGGAAATCGCGCGCTCAAAAAATTCACGTGCGCGCTCCGGTTCGCCGCCCAGTGCAGGCGGTCGCAACGTCAGCAGAATTCCCATAAAGGTGTAGACACTACTGTCGACTTCGTCACCGCTGATTTCCAGGTAGTGATTCAACAAAGCCTCGATCTGGGGTAATTCAGCAAGCGAATTCCAATCGGAGCTGTGTGCGCGAAGATACGCCAGTGACGCGAATCCGTAAGCAAAAAGATAGCTGGATTGCTTCGGGCCAATACCATCGAGTGTTGACACAAACTCATCGTAGGTCGAATCCGGCCAGTTGCATGACGGTCGATACGACTCACACATGGCTTTCAGGCCGTATCGACGCGCACGCGCGGTCAATCGTGACGCGCGGACTGAATCCGTCGCAAATATCGCGCCGTAGCTGGCGTATAACTTGGCGCCCGCGGCCAGCAATGCAGCGCTGTCAGGACTGCCTTCAATCAGACTGTCCATCGTCAGCAACAAGGTTGGTATGCCGTCGCGAACCAGGGCCGGATCATCCTGATTGAGAACCGCGGATGTCAGGTTGTCGGTAAATCCTGTCGCAGCGCTCGACACCAGCGTTGAGCAAGCGCTGGTCGCGAACGACAATACGGCAATGATGAGCACTTTTTTCATAACACGACGGACCCCGGACCCGGCAATTGGTTCAGCTTAAAATCGCCAACTGCGAACAGGTCGTTAATTCGGCCCGCATTATAACGAAAAACGCCCCGGCCACTGATGTGACCGGGGCGATGTTTTCCTGATGAAAATCAGATTTTTTCTTTGATTCTCGCCGCTTTACCGGTCCGGCCGCGCAAGTAGTACAGCTTGGCGCGACGCACGTCTCCGCGACGCTTCACTTCAATGGAATCAACCACGGGGCTGTAGGTCTGGAATACGCGCTCAACACCCTCGCCGTGTGAAATCTTGCGAACGGTAAAAGATGAATTGATACCGCGATTGCGTTTCGCAATGACGATGCCTTCAAACGCCTGCAGACGTTCTCGCTCACCCTCTTTCACTCTTACCTGTACAACGATGGTGTCACCCGGCGCAAACGCCGGAACTTCTTTACCCATCTGCTCGTTGTCGATCGCTTCGATTATTTTGCTCATTGACTTTGCTCTTTCAAAAATTCGTCCAGCAACGCCTGTTGCTCGACATTCAAATTCATCTTTTCCAGCAGTTCCGGACGTCGCAGATAACTGCGGCCCAAAGCCTGCTTGTTTCGCCACCTGGCGATTTCAGCATGGTCACCGGACATCAGTACCTCCGGAACCCGCTTACCCTCAATCACTTCCGGACGCGTGTAATGCGGATGATCCAGCAGTCCTTCCATAAAGGAATCCTGCACCGCCGATTCATCATCACCCAAAACACCCGGTAGCAATCGTACTACTGCATCGATTACTGCCATCGCCGCGATCTCACCGCCCGAAAGCACGAAATCACCCAGCGAAATTTCCTCATCGATATGCGCCTCAATGAGGCGTTCATCGATTCCTTCGTAGCGTCCTGCCAGGAATACGATTCCAGGCAGCGCCGCCAGCCTTTTTGCCATCGCCTGGTCGAACACTTCGCCCTGCGGTGACAGGTATACCCGTGGGCACCCTGCGGGCATCCTGGCCACAACAGCCGCCAGCGCCTGTGCAATCGGCTCGAATTTCATCACCATCCCGGGACCACCACCGTACGGCCGGTCATCCACGGTTCGGTGTGCATCCGTCGTGTGATCACGCGGGTTTTCGATATCGAGCGTGATCAGTCCCCGATCCCGCGCTCTACCGACAACACCGTATTCGCCGATGGTGCCTACCATTTCCGGAAACAGGCTGACGATTGATATATGCATTCGTCAGTCCCACTCCCAGCCGACCCTGATCTGCTTTAAAGACAAATCAACGCCCAAAACAATCTTGTCAGTCACGAACGGTATCAACCGTTCATGATCACCCACCACAACCATCACATCGTGTGCACCGGTTTCAAGCATCGACTCGACAACGCCAAGTTCAGTGCCATCGTGGTGGATGACTTTTAATCCAATCAGGTCGGACCAGTAAAAGCGTCCATCCTCAGGCTCCGGCAACGCGTCCCTTCTGACGCCAATATCAGCGCCGACCATGGCCTCTGCCTGATCCCGGTCATCAATACCTTCAAATTGTGCTATGACCGATTTGCCGTGCCGTTGCCCTGCAACGACTTCGGCGGATTGCCACTCGCCATTGTGGCCGAGCATCAATCCCTTGTAATCCAGTACCGCTTCTCGCGGATCGGTGTATGAATACACCTTGACCCAACCTCGAACCCCGAACGCGCCAACCACACGGCCCAGAACAAGCGGTTCAAGCGCCAACGATCTAACTGCTGGCGGCCGCCTTGCGGTGCTTCTTCAGCAGGGAGGCAACGCGCTCAGAGGGTTGCGCACCCTGGCCAACCCAGTAATCCACACGCTCGAGATCAATACGAAGGTTCTCTTCGTGATCCTGACCGACGGGGTTGAAGAAACCAAGACGTTCGATATACCGGCCGTCACGACGATTGCGGGAATCGGTGACCACCAGGTGATAAAAAGGCCGTTTTTTCGCGCCCGAGCGCGAAAGTCGAATACTAACCATTACATTTCCGTATAAAAATCAAAGAGAGGCAGACACGCCTTGACTCGAGCGGGCCCGAGTAGACGGCGCATTGTACGGGTTTTGAGGTAAATGTGAAGCGTTTGGGGGACGAAAATCTTTAAGTTTTTCTGAACCTTACAAGAAAGATTCGGGTCGCCTCCGGCAAATCCGCCGAATTGCCCGGAATCTCGGCCAATTTCTAGCCGAATCCGGGCGGCAGGCCGCCGCCGGGCATGCCCCGCATCATCTTCTTCATTCCGCCCCTGGACATCTTTTTCATCATCTTTTCCATTTGCAGATGTTGCTTCAGCAAGCGGTTGACGTCCTGGATTTGCTGCCCGGCGCCACGTGCAATGCGTTTTTTCCGGGAGCCGTTGATAATTTTCGGGAAACGGCGCTCACCGGGCGTCATCGAATTGATTATCGCAATCTGGCGCTTGATCTTCAGTTCATTGCCGGCTTCCTGGATAGC
>JAUHYO010000091.1 GCA_030426325.1 Gammaproteobacteria bacterium
TGTTTGGCGAAAGTTTCGGTCACGTGGGAAATGGTTTTCGAAAGCGCGTTTTCGATCAACGGCAACTCTCCGTTGCCAACAGCATCCTCGATAACGGTCAGACATTCGATGATGCTGGACTCGGTGTTCTGGTCCCGGGTTCCGATTTCCCGAAGCCCGGTCACAAGCTCGTCGACAATACCGCGGTAGCCGCTCAGGCGTTCATCAACGAAGGCTTTTTCCTGGTGTCGCCGGTCGGCAAAAAATCGCCGCACTCGACCCCATTCGCGCTGGCCGCCCGGCGACGCCGGGATATCGAAAGAGGGCACTGCCGCGCCATTCTCAACATGACAGGCAAACTCGGTGCAGATCCGGGGAAAGACGGTGGCGTCCATGTCGCTGTCGAGGCGAAAGGATTCATTGCCCATGACGCGTAAAAGGTTACTCAGCGTGTCGAGCGCGCCATTGGCGAGGTCGAGACTGGCCAGGTCAGGCCGGTCAGTGACGGCTTTGTCCCCGGGGCCGAGAAACCTGGAAACAAGACTCATAAGGGATGCTCGCAGTGCGTGGTCGATACAGGCTTCATCGGCTGGTGACGGGCTTTCTTGAGTTCACCGCTTATGGGCTATGGCGCCCACCTTGAATTTATATATGGGTGTAAATGACCAAATAGATTAAACGGACCTCAGGGTTTTCCTGATTTTTCGTCAAAAAAGTGACAGCGCGTCAAAGGGGGTGATACAAAGCCATATATGGACGGATAGGAACATATTTTGTCTCCTATGATTTAACTGCTCGAAATTAAAGGGAATTTTGAAGCGAGCTCAGCTGCCCCCGGGAACGTTGAATAATGAATGGCGAAGGCATGATCATGGTGATCAACCGCGAAATCACGGATGCCGAAAACTTAAAGGAACTCATCGAGTTTATGGATGAACCCGATGTCTGTACCTCGACGCCCGCCGAGTGGCGGTCTCGAATCGGCCAGTCCCGGCTCGACGCGGTGTTTGTCGGCCCCGATCTGTCGGAAGGTGAGATACGCACGGTCGTCGGTGATGTTGGCAAACTCGATCCCAATATCCCGATTGTCATGTTGCACGGCGGCGACCAATGACGCTTAAGCGTTCGGAATTGCAGGAAGTCTACCCGTGGGCGCGGCTTCATTCCCTGTCGTACCCGGTACGCCTCGACGCACTCAGCGAGGTGCTGGACGATATTCGTGCCAGCCATCGAAAAATCGATCACGCCGACCCGCGTCCGGCCAGTGACTGCTTTATCGGTCAGAGTGCCGATGCTGTCATGGTGCGCAAGCTGATCGAGCAAGTTGCACCGTCAATGGCGACTGTGCTGATTACCGGAGAGTCCGGTACCGGCAAAGAGGTGGTCGCCAGGCAGATTCATCAAAGCTCCGGACGCGAAGGCCCGTTTGTTGCTGTCAACTGTGGCGCAATCCCCGAACACTTGCTGGAAAGCGAATTATTCGGTCATGAACGAGGTGCTTTTACGGGCGCGGTCGCCGCGCGTGCCGGGCGATTCGAGCAGGCCAAAGGTGGCACGTTTTTCCTCGACGAGATCGGCGATATGCCGACCGTCATGCAGGTCAAATTACTGCGTGTTCTCGAGGAACGCGTCGTTGAACGAGTTGGTGGAACGAAAAGCATTCCGGTCGATGTTCGACTGATCGCCGCGACTCACAGGGACTTGCCGACGCGAATCGAGTCCGGTGCCTTCCGTGAAGACCTCTACTATCGCCTGAGTGTCTTCCCGATTGAAATAAGCCCGTTGTCGGAGCGTCCTGAAGATATTCCGCTGCTGGTTGACGAGTTCGTGCAACGCCTGTTGGCAGAGCAGGGTGTATCGCTGCAATTCGAGGATGATGCAACTACCGCATTGCAGGAATATTGCTGGGCGGGCAATGTTCGGGAACTTGCGAACCTTGTCGAACGGCTTGCAGTCATCAAGCCGGGCGGCCGGATCGCCCGACGCGATCTGCCCTGGCCAATTGTTGAACGTGAAGCATCATTGGGCGCTGCAGAAATCCTCAGCCACAGTCTGGCGCCGGTTCGAAGCGGCGGCATTGTGACCTTGCCGCAGGAAGGCATTGATATGAAGCAGTATCTTGCCAATATCGAGCAGGACATGATTCACCAGGCCCTGGCGGAGTCAGGCGGCGTCGTGCAGCGAGCAGCCGAGATGCTGGGTGTCGGTCGAACAACACTCGTCGAAAAAATCAAGCGCTACGAAATCGACACCAGCAAGATTACGACGACAAATTGATGAGAACCTATCGCGCTGCCGGCATGGATTGCTGGCAGTGTGGGCACTTGCCGGCATCCTTCGCCGCCTGGGCCAGCGCCAGTTTCACCCGTTTTGCATCGAGGATCTGGCTGGCGCGATGCCGGCTCAGGCCCAGATCAATTCGGCGTGCCTCGAGGTGCCGCTCCTCTTCTTCATCGATCACACCGTCGTCCAGCGCGCGCGCCGCATCGGCCATATAGTCCGAAGTGCTTTGTTCCAACTGCCGTGTGTAGCCGGATGCGAGAATACTGGTCGGCAAAGCGACCATCCCGATTCCGACCACGGATATCAACGCACCGAAAATTTTCCCGCCTACGGTGATGGGGGTGACGTCTCCGTAGCCAACCGTTGTCAGCGTTGCAAACGCCCACCACATTGCGGCAGGAATGCTGCCAAAGTCGACGGGCTGAGACTCGCGCTCGAAATAATACATACCCGAGGCGGCCAGCAGCATAATCGTGATCAGAATCAGAAATGCGGCGCCGAGGGCGCGGCTGTTTTCGCGAATGGTAGCGAACAGCAAATTCAAAGCTGCGAAATACCGCGTGAGTTTCAGCACTCTGAGCAGTCGTACCGCGCGAAGCACGCGCATGTCGGCACCGCCAAACACGCCGAAGGCAAGAAGGTAGAACGGCAGGATTGCCAAAAGGTCGATGATGGCGTGAAACGAGAGCATATGCCGCAGCCGTGTGACAACGGGCTGTTGCCTGGCCTCGTCACTGATCTCAACCGAACTCCACAGACGCAGCAGGTATTCCACCGAGAATACGGCGACGGTAATTGTCTCGAAAACGATTAGCTTCGTGCCATAGCGTGCTTCAAAGCTCGGAATCGATTCGAAAATGACGGCGAGCACGCTCAGTGAAATCAGCACGATCAGGAATACGTCGACGATTCTGCTGGACAGATCATCGTCTTCGGCCGTCTCCAGTACACGAAAGACGGTACTGCGCAGGGTCGGGCCGTCAGCGCTGGCTCCGAGTGCGCCTGTCCTGGTCGCCGGTCTGCTCAAGGTACTGCCTGTTTGCTGATTGTCTGACCAGTAGCGGCGGCGGGCCAAAAAGCTTTAATTGCCGCGTCAACGCTAAAGAATTCCACCGAAATGGCGACAACTACCGAGTACTTGTAACTAAATCGAAAGGGCTGCAGGATGTCGAGCGAGAAAACACAAGCAAGAATTCATCCCGGCTTCGGCCTGTTGCTGACCGCGTCCTGGGTCCTCACCGGCTGCGCCGGGTTGCCGAGTGTCGATTTCTCAGCCGGACATTCGGTCGCAGACGAGACCGAGGAATTTCCGGCTCCACCCGTGCAAGCACCGCTTCAGATGGCAGCGGTTCCGGAACCGGAACCCGTTGTATCGGAACCCGTTGAAACCTACACCGTCGTCGTCAAGGATGTGCCGGCGGTCGATTTGCTGTTTTCACTGGCGCGCGATGCCGGACTCGAACTCGACATGCAGGCGGACATCAAGAAGACCGTCACGATCAACGCAGTCGACCGGCCACTGCCTGAAATTCTCGCTCGCATTGCCGAACAATCGCGCTTGCGTTACACGTTGCGTGGCAACAACCTGATTATCCAGGATGACAACCCGTACTGGCAGAACTACAGGGTCGACTACGTCAACATGTCGCGCGACAGCGAAGGTGAGGTTGGCGTTGCAACTCAGATCGCAACCTCGGGTGGCACGGTCGGGGAAGAGGCGAGTTCGCAGGGCGATGGACAGGGAAACCTGTCCAAGACCACTGTCAGGAACACATCGAAAAACGACTTCTGGAGTTCGCTGGAAGTCGGTCTGGAAGCGATTGTTCAATCGGATGCACAGTTCGATGAATCAACATCGCCGGCCGAAAACGATCCGGTCATTGTGAACAGGGTGTCCGGTATCGTTACGGTGCTTGGCAATCAGAAACAGCAATCCCGCGTCCAGGAGCACCTCGACCACATCACATCGAACTCGCAACGACAGGTGTTGATCGAGATGACCATTGTCGAAGTCGAACTCAGTGATAATTATCAGGCAGGCGTCGACTGGCAGCGACTGTCGAGCGCGGCAGGACTTGGCAACAACGGCGTGTCGGTACGAGGCAATTTGCTCGGTGCCAACCTCAACGTTCCGCCGGTATTTACGCTGGGCTACAACGACGACGACCCGAACGGAAGCAATATTTCGGCAACCGTCAAGATGTTGCAGCAATTCGGAGATACGAAAGTACTGTCCAGTCCGAAGATCATGGCATTGAACAACCAGACGGCATTGCTGAAAGTCGTCAATGAAAGCGTATTTTTTACGGTCGAGCTGGATATTCGCGAAGCTACAGTCGATCTTCCCGAGCGTCGGACCTTCACCAGCGAACTTCATACCGTACCGGTTGGACTGGTGTTGAGCGTCACGCCACAGATCAGTAGCGGCGGCTTCGTCAGTCTGAATGTACGCCCGACAATCAGCCGCATTACGGGTTTTGCAGTAGACCCTGCACCGCGGCTCGCTGGCGCTGATTTCGATAATCTCATTCCGGAAATTCAGGTGCGCGAAATCGAATCGCTGCTCAAGGTGTATGACGGTCATACGGTTGTTTTGGGCGGGCTGATGCAAAACGAACGCGAGAGTGGCAAGGACGGCGTGCCGGGTTTGTCCCGCATTCCGAAACTTGGAAAACTGTTCTCCTACACCAGCGATAAAATGGCCAAGACAGAGCTTGTGATTTTCCTGAAGCCAACTGTTATTCACCGGGGTTCGCAGGGCGAAACCAATGTGCGGATTTCCGACTACTACGATGTCGCGGCTGAAAAACAGTCTGCGAGCTCCGTCGAATACCGCTAGCGTGCCGCGTATGAAAAGTTTGCTCGTAGACGTTCTTCGCCAGGCCAACGGTGGCAGTCCCGACAAGACACTGTCGGATTCGGGCAGTTTTGATACAACACAACATCCGTTTCCGGATACGGCCAATGACCCGGTTGTCGACGACACCGGGAGCCCTGACGACGGGCTGGCACTTTTTGAGACTTCGTCCTCAGCACCTGCGCAGAAACATGGCGACGACGCGGAGTTTCCCGACGTTGACGATTTCCTGGCGCTAGAAAACGCAGAAAATGACGCACACGAGCCGGCCGGGCCGGCAAGCGTGGGGCGGCGCATGAACGCCGGCGATAAAGGACCGCTTGTCGCACGCTTGGCGCCGCTGGCCTGCATTGTCCTTGCGTTGCTCACGGCGGCACTTTGGACGGGGTATCAAGCAGTCCGGTTGAAATACGCCGAGTCACAGTTTGCAAGTGCTCAGATCGGTCACTCGGCGGAGTACGTATCAGCGCTGGCTGGCGAAGGCGACACGGCAGCAGTTGAACGCTTTCCGTTTCTCATTGCGAACACCAACAGTGACACAGAGAAAGCCGAATGAGCACGACAACTGTACGCACGCTGAAAACGACAACGCCCAGCCTGCCGCTGGGTGAGCGCCTGATAAAAGCGGGTCTTATCAGCGAAGACCAGTTGCAGGTGGCGCTGAAGGAGCAGTCGCGAAACGACGAGCCACTGGGCCGGATCCTGGTGAACCTTGGCTTGATCAGTGAAGGCGTATTGCGTGACACGCTCGGTGAATCGCTCGGGCACGATGCGATCGACCTGGCAACGGCGATTCCCGATCCGGACGCACTGAAAATGGTGCCGAAGAATATCGCGCGTCGTTACAGCATGTTGCCGATCAACTTCGACAAGAACGAAAAGGTGCTGACGCTCGCGATGGCCGACACGTTCAATATTGTTGCTATCGACCAGGTTGCGGCCACGCTGGGCAGCGGTATCGGCATTTCGACGCTGGTTGCCGGTGAAGCGGAAATCGAGGCGGCGATTGAGCAGTTTTACCAGTATGAACTGTCAATCCAGGGGATTCTTCGCGAAATTGATACCGGCGAAATCGACAACCTGAATGTCGCTGTCGAAAACGAAGAATACAGTCACCCGTTGATTCGGCTTGTCGATGCCATTCTTGCCGACGCGGTGAAGCGGGATGCGTCCGACATACACCTCGAGCCCGAGGCGGGCTTCCTCAGGGTGCGATACCGGATTGACGGCGTATTGCGCCAGGTCATGGCTCTGCACCGTAGCTACTGGCCTGGCATGGTTGTGCGTTTGAAGGTGATGGCAAAAATGAACATCGCCGAGACACGTGCACCACAGGACGGGCGCATCAGCCTGACACTGGCCGGCCGCAGCATCGATTTTCGCGTTGCGTCACAACAGACAACGCATGGTGAGAACTTTGTGCTGCGTGTACTGGATCGCCGCAAGGGAATACTGCCACTCGAAAAACTGAACCTGGTTCATGCCACGATGACCACGCTGCAGGTCATGATGGCCCGACCCGAAGGCATCATCCTCGTGACCGGCCCGACCGGCAGCGGCAAAACGACGACCTTGTATTCGATGCTCAACTATCGCAACGACGAGTCCGTGAATATCATGACGCTCGAGGATCCGGTCGAGTACCCGATGTCGATGATTCGCCAGACATCGCTGAACGAAGCGGCGAAACTGGATTTTGCCAACGGCATACGGTCGATGATGCGGCAGGACCCGGACATCATCCTGGTCGGCGAAATCCGTGACGAGGAGACAGCCGAAATGGCGTTGCGTGCTGCCATGACCGGTCACCAGGTGTTTTCGACCCTGCACACCAATTCAGCGCTGGGCGCGATACCGCGTTTGATTGATATTGGCGTCAAACCGCAAATTATGGCCGGCAACATCATTGGTATCGTTGCACAGCGACTCGTTCGCCGGTTGTGCCGTCACTGCAAACAGGCCTACGCGCCCGATGAAGCCGAGCGGACCTTGCTCGGAATCACGTCGACGAAGCCGGTTTTGCTCGCCGGAACAACGAGCCTGTCGGAGATTTCCAGGGTCGTCGACCTGACTGCCAGGGTGACCTGAGCTCGTGGCGTCCTTCAACTACAGGGCAGTCGATGCGCAGGGTGTGGTTGTTTCCGGAAGCCTTGAGGCGAATAACGAACACGCGCTGGAGGCACAACTGCGCCAGTCAGGCATCGAATTGTTGCGCTGCGCCGAACAGGGTCGTGGCTTTTTCAGGCGCCGGTCGAGGGTCACACGCAAAGAGCTGATCGGCTTTTGTTTTCACATGGAGCAAATGACCCGCGCCGGGTTACCTATTCTTGAAGCCCTTACCGACCTGCGCGACAGCGTGGGAAACCCGTCCTTCGGCGAGGTGATCAGCAATCTGATCGGTGCCGTCGAATCCGGCAAGACCATGTCTCAGGCGATGTCTGAATTTCCCCGGGTTTTTGACGACGTGTTCGTCAGCCTTATCGCGGTTGGCGAACAGTCGGGCGAACTGCCGGATGTCATGAAAAAACTGACGGAGTCGCTCAAGTGGCAGGACGAATTGATGGCGAAAGCCCAAACCGTCATTTTGTATCCGGCCTTCGTCGCCGTTGTTGTCCTCGGCGTGATGTTGTTCATGATGCTTTACGTCGTGCCCCAAATGGTCGACTTCATTCGCGAGATGGGCCAGGAGCTGCCGATACATACGCGTGCGCTGATCGCATTCTCCGGCTTCCTGACTGCTCACTGGTGGTGGGTGCTGCCTTTGCCGGCTATTGCCGTGTTGCTGGTGAAATACCAGGCGAGCCGGAGTGATTCCTTTCGCTTTCGGGTCGACGGCTGGAAGCTCAAGGCCTGGTACATCGGGCCGATACAGGAAAAAGTGATATTGAGCCGCTTCGCGAGTTACTTCGCGCTGTGTTACAGCTCGGGTCTCGATGTTCTGGCGTCATTGAAGATTGGTGAGGACATCGCCGGCAACGCCGTTGTTCGCAAAGCCATACAGGATATTCGTGTCGGCATTGCCGATGGCAGTGCCCTTAGCGCCAGTATAGAGGCGACCCAGATGTTTCCGCCCCTGATTGTGCGCATGGTTCGCATGGGCGAATCGACCGGCCTGCTCGACAATGCGTTGAGCAACGTCAGTTATTTCTACGATCGCGAAGTCACGGAGTCGATCGACCGTTTGAAGTCGATGATCGAACCGGCAATGACCGTGGTGCTGGGCGCGATCATGGGCTGGATCATGTTGTCCGTACTCGGTCCGATTTACGAAACCATCAGCAGTATCGGAGTGTAGGTTCATGGTGCAACGCATCTTCTATGTAACACAGGGATCGCTGCGCGTTTGGTTGCCGGGGGCGGCAGGCAGGCGGGTTGCCATGAAATTCTCTGACGATGACCGCGGCCTGCGCGAGTTTGATCGTTACCTTTCTCTTCATCCCGACATGACCAGCGCGATGCTGATCGATGTGATCGAAGAGGAATTCGCACTGGACTCGATCCCGAAGCTGGGCCAGCGGGATCGCAATGCGTTGATTCAGCGGCGCGGGCAGCGCAAATTTCGGCGTACGCCGTACCGGGTGTCGATCTACCAGGGGACGCCGGGGCGAAGAGAAGGCGAATTCAGCGTTATCCACAGCGCCATCTCAAATCACGAACTGGTCGACCCCTGGCTTCAGCTGATCCTGGCGCACAAGACACCAATGTCCGGTGTGTACTCGGTACCACTGATGACACCGCGGATTGCGAAGCGGCTGTTCCCCGTCAAAGACGCGGTGATGTTCGTCGCTCCGCACCAGGGCACGAAGCTCAGGCAGGTTTTTCTTCGTGACGGCGCAATCCAGAGTGCCCGGCTGTCACAGGGGCCCGGAATCGAAGACGAGGATTTCGCGAAATTCATAGTCACCGAAGTCATGCGGAGTCGCCGCTACCTGGATCGCAGCCGGCTGATATCCAACATGGAAACGCTCAATGTCTGCGTCATCGCCAGCGAGGAGACGGCAGGCCGGATTCGCTCACTGGTTGACAGCAACAGTACCGATCAATATCGGTTCCTGACACCTAGAGCGGCAACGCGAAAACTTGGCCAAAGGAAATTGCATGCGGCCGATCATTTCGAGGACGTATTCCTGTCGGCGGTCGCGAAAAGCCGGCCGGGTCAAAGCTATGCGAATGCCGGTGAGGATCGCTACTGGAAAATGCGACGTTTGCGCGGCGCCATCATCGGCTCCGCATTTGTAACGGCTGCAGCCTGTTCGGTTGTTGCCGCTGTATTGTTGAGCGATGTCTGGGGATTGAGGAATCGCATTTCCAGCATTCAAACCCAGGTGGAGTTCCTGGCCGAGACCTTTCGTCGCGAAAACGACCGGTTCGACCCGATCAAAGCCGACTCGCATGAAATGCAACTGGCCGTGGACACCGGTGACTTCCTGTTGTCGAACAGGGTTCCAGTTCCGTGGGTGATGAACCAGCTCGGTGCGGTACTCGGCGATTACCCGGACATCAAACTGCAGGAACTGATCTGGCTGGCGGAAACACCGCCGGACCCGAATCCGCAACCCCAGCGGCGGGATGTCGCTGCACCGGTGCGAGTGCCGGTGACCAGCGGGGTCAGTGCGGTCATTACCGCTGATATCGAGCCGTTCGACGGCAATATGCGTCACGCGTTTTCACGCATTGACGCGCTTGCCGCCGATATCAAACGTCGGACCACGTTCGATCGCGCCGACGCGATCGAGTACCCGTTCGACGCGAATACCAGTTCAGCGGTCTCTGGCGAAATCCTGAGTCGTCCGGGTAGCCAGACCGCGAGATTCCGACTGCGTGTCTACTATGCGTTGCCCGACGCCAGCGAACAGGAGAGGAATTCCGATGAATCGATCTGACCTCGACTGGGAATACATTCGGCGCTTTACAACGAGACCACTGATATCGGCACTCGTGGCATTCGCGGTGCTTGCATACGCCTTGTGGACGCACAATGAGCACAAAGCCCTGTTTGCCGAACTGAGTGCGAATCGTGTCGCCGTACACGAAGACTATGAATCGCTGATCGCACAGCGACGCCTGGTCGACCGCTACCATCGTCGCTATCAGGAATACTATGAACTGGGTTTTATTGGCCGGGAGAATCGACTGGATGTCGTTGAAACGATGCGCACAACGACGGCGGAACTGGACCTGCCACGTGTGAGTTACACGATCGAACCCCAATCCGGTGTCGTCGCACCGGTAACTTCGTTTCTCGGTGGTGAGAATATCCAGGTACGGGTGAGCAAGCTGCAGCTGGAAATGGGACTGGTTCATGAAATCGATCTAC
>JAUHYO010000092.1 GCA_030426325.1 Gammaproteobacteria bacterium
CTCAGTTTGGTGGCCAGCGATTCGGTGAGATGGAGGTCTGGGCCCTCGAGGCCTACGGCGCCGCTTACACATTGCAGGAAATGCTGACCGTGAAATCGGATGACGTGCAGGGCCGCACCAAGATGTACAAGAACATCGTGGATGGCGAGCACTACATGGATGCCGGTATGCCGGAATCGTTCAACGTGTTGGTCAAGGAAATTCGCTCCCTGGGCATCAACATTGAGCTGGAGACAGACTAATGAAAGATCTGCTTAAGCTTTTCAAATACCAGAACCCGGTCGACGACTTCGATGCGATTCGCATCGGTCTTGCCTCACCGGATATGGTGCGTTCGTGGTCGTTTGGCGAAGTCAAAAAGCCGGAAACGATTAACTACCGAACCTTCAAACCGGAACGCGACGGTCTGTTCTGTGCCAAGATTTTTGGCCCGATCAAGGACTACGAGTGCCTGTGCGGAAAGTACAAGCGCCTCAAGCATCGCGGTGTGGTTTGTGAGAAGTGTGGCGTTGAAGTTACGCAGACCAAGGTACGTCGCGAGCGTATGGCGCACATCGACCTGGCGAGCCCGGTCGCACACATCTGGTTCCTGAAATCACTGCCGTCACGTATCGGGCTGATGCTCGACATGACGCTGCGCGAGATCGAGCGTGTCCTGTATTTCGAGGCCTTTGTGGTCGTTGAGCCGGGTATGACCGAGCTCGAGCGCGGCCAGTTAATGACCGACGAAATGTACCTCGATGCACTTGAGCAGTACGGCGATGAATTCGATGCCCGCATGGGTGCCGAGGCCGTTCGCGAAATGCTGATGACGATCGACCTGCAACGCGAAATCCTGAAGGTTCGCGATGATATGGCAGCGACAAAGTCCGAGACCAAGATCAAGCGCCTGTCCAAACGACTGAAACTGATCGAATCCTTCGTCGAGTCTGGCAACAAGCCGGAGTGGATGGTTCTCACGGTCCTGCCGGTATTGCCGCCGGACCTGCGTCCGCTGGTACCGCTGGACGGTGGTCGTTTCGCGACATCGGATCTGAACGATCTTTACCGCCGCGTTATTAACCGAAACAATCGCCTGCGCCGTCTGCTTGAGCTGAACGCTCCGGACATTATCGTTCGCAACGAAAAGCGCATGCTGCAGGAATCGGTTGATGCTCTGCTCGATAACGGTCGACGTGGTCGTGCCATTACCGGCACCAACAAGCGTCCGCTGAAATCGCTGGCAGACATGATCAAGGGTAAGCAAGGCCGCTTCCGCCAGAACCTTCTGGGTAAGCGCGTCGACTACTCGGGTCGTTCGGTCATCGTTGTCGGCCCGACGCTGAAGCTGCACCAGTGTGGTCTGCCGAAGAAAATGGCGCTTGAGCTGTTCAAGCCGTTCATTTTCTCCAAGCTGCAACTGCGCGGTGAGGCGACAACCATCAAGGCGGCCAAGCGCCTCGTAGAGCGCGAAGGTCCGGAAGTCTGGGATATTCTCGAAGAGGTCATTCGTGAGCACCCGGTCATGCTGAACCGTGCGCCGACGCTGCATCGACTCGGTATCCAGGCGTTTGAGCCGGTATTGATCGAAGGCAAGGCAATCCAGCTGCATCCGCTTGTCTGTACGGCGTTCAATGCTGACTTCGACGGTGACCAGATGGCTGTGCACGTGCCGCTGTCCATTGAAGCGCAGCTTGAAGCCCGCGCCTTGATGATGTCATCGAACAATATCCTGTCTCCGGCCAACGGTGATCCAATCATTGTTCCTTCGCAGGACGTGGTACTGGGTCTGTATTACATGACTCGAACCAAGGTCAATGCGAAAGGTGAGGGCATGACACTGGCAAGTCTCGATGAAGCACGACGTGCGTTCGAGGCCGGTGCTGCTGAACTGCAAGCGAAGGTCAAGATTCGTGTAACGATTCACGAGGCTGATTCGAGTGGCGAGTTGCACGAGGTCACCAAGATTCTCGACACGACCGTCGGGCGTGCGTTGCTGTCTGCGATCCTGCCGAAGGGCATGGCTTTCACGCACATCAACCAGGCGATGACCAAGAAAGCAATTTCCAATGTGATCAATGCCTGCTACCGCCAGATGGGTCTGAAGAAGACAGTCGTCTTTGCCGACAAGCTGATGTACACGGGTTTCCGTCATGCAACGCTCGCCGGTATTTCCATCGGCGTTAACGACATGGTTGTGCCGGAAAACAAGGAAGCGATTCTTGCGGTTGCTGAAGCCGAAGTGAAAGAGATCCAGGACCAGTACGGTTCCGGTCTCGTAACGGACGGTGAACGCTACAACAAGGTTGTCGATATCTGGTCACGTACTAACGACCAGGTTGCGAAAGCCATGATGGACAAGCTCGGCACCGAGGACGTCAAAGATGCGAAGGGCAAGGTCGTTGCACAGGAGTCGTTCAACTCCATCTACATGATGGCCGACTCGGGTGCTCGTGGTTCTGCCGCGCAGATTCGTCAGCTGGCTGGTATGCGAGGCCTGATGGCCAAGCCGGACGGCTCGATCATCGAAACGCCGATCACCGCCAACTTCCGTGAAGGTCTGGACGTTTTGCAGTACTTCATCTCGACCCACGGTGCTCGTAAGGGCCTCGCGGACACCGCGTTGAAGACGGCAAACTCCGGTTACCTGACGCGTCGACTCGTCGACGTAGCCCAGGACCTGGTGGTCACCGAAGTGGACTGTGAAACCCGCAATGGCGTATCCATGGCGCCGATTGTTGAAGGTGGTGACATCGTTGAGCCCTTGCGCGAACGTGTACTGGGTCGTGTACTGGCAGAGCCGGTACTGATCCCGGGCACCGACAAGGTGGCCTACGACGCGGGAACCATGCTCGACGAGGCGACGGTACAGCACCTCGACGATATGTCGATCGACCAGCTCGTGGTTCGTTCACCGATTACCTGTGAAATCCGCTACGGCGTGTGTTCGCAGTGTTACGGCCGAGACCTGGCACGCGGCAATCGCATCAACATCGGCGAGGCTGTCGGCGTTATCGCAGCGCAGTCGATTGGTGAGCCGGGTACCCAGCTGACCATGCGTACCTTCCACATTGGTGGTGCGGCATCGCGTTCGGCTGCGATCAACAACATCGAGATCAAGTCAAACGGTATTGCGCGACTGCGTAATATCAAGACGGTTGCCCATCACAAGGGTTACCTCGTCGCCGTCTCCCGATCCGGGGAAATCATTGTTATCAATGATCAGGGCCAGGAGCGCGAGCGCTACAAGGTGCCCTACGGTGCGACGATCACGATCGAGGACGGTGTTGAGGTCAAGCAGGGCCAGGTTCTGGCAACCTGGGATCCGCACACCCACCCGGTTGTTACCGAAGTGGAAGGACGGATCAAGTTCGAAGACTTTATCGACGGCATAACGGTCGCCGAGCAGGTCGACGAATTCACCGGCCTGACCAGCATCGTGGTTCTGGATCCGAAGAGCCGTGCCGGTTCCGGCAAGGACCTGCGTCCTGTTGCCCGACTGGTTGATGACGAAGGCAAGGATATTTTCTTCGCCAACACAGAGATTCCGGCGGTTTACGCTCTGCCGGTGGGTGCGATCATTTCGCTGGCTGACGGCGCGTCCGTATCGGTCGGTGACATTATTGCCCGTATCCCGCAGGCCTCGTCGAAGACTCGTGACATCACGGGTGGTCTGCCACGCGTTGCCGATCTCTTTGAAGCGCGCAAGCCCAAAGAGCCGGCAATCATGGCCGAGCACACCGGTACCGTCAGCTTCGGTAAGGAAACCAAGGGCAAGCGACGCCTGGTGATCACCGGCGAAAACAGCGAGTACGAAGAGCTGATTCCGAAGTGGCGCCATCTGAACGTGTTCGAGGGTGAGCAGGTTGCTCGCGGCGAAATCATCGCCGATGGCGAGCCCAACCCGCATGACATCCTGCGCTTGCGTGGGGTCGAAAACCTGGCGAACTACCTGGTGAAGGAAATCCAGGACGTTTACCGGCTCCAGGGTGTGAAGATCAATGACAAGCACATCGAGGTGATCATTCGCCAGATGCTGCGCAAGGTCGTTGTGGCAACCCCGGGTGAGAGTAACTACCTGCGCGGCGAACAGATCGACAAGGCACGGTTCTTTGAAGTCGAAGAGCAGCTGCTGGCTCAGAACAAGGAGCCGTTGACTGTTGAACCGATTCTGCTCGGTATCACGAAGGCGTCGCTCGCGACCGAATCGTTCATCTCGGCTGCCTCGTTCCAGGAAACCACGCGCGTTCTGACCGAAGCTTCGGTGCGCGGGCTGCGCGACGATCTGCGCGGTCTCAAAGAGAACGTGATTGTGGGCCGCCTGATTCCGGCGGGTACCGGTTTCGCGCATCATGCCGATCGACGGCGTACGCGTGAACAGGACCTGGCCGATCAGCTGCAGAAGCTCGAGGACAAGCAGGTTGCCGACGCAGAAGCGGCGGCGCTTGAAGAGGCGCTGATTGCCGATCTCGACGCGAACAAGGACGATGCGGCCGAAGCGGTTGCGGCTGAGGATTCCGAGGCAGTTGCTGACAGTGGTGAAGAAACGAAAACGGCCTAATAAAAACAATAAGTTATAGGCCCTGGCGGGCCTGCAGCGATGCTTGCTTGACACTGGCTTGCCCGCATCACTAAAATGCCCGCCCTTAACCCCGGGGCGCGCCAATAGGCGGGCCCCGACTTTTTTAAAGCTCGCAGCACGCCGAGTTTTGGTAATCCGGCCACTGGACAGGAGTCTGGCGGCCGGTTGCGCGCGCTAAAAAGGCGCCGGACCTTATGAAAGGGTCAGGCACCGTTAAACGACAATTTATTAAAAAATGAGAGTGAAGGCCCATGGCCACAGTGAATCAGTTAGTACGTACTCCCCGCTCAGTTAAGCGCGTAAAAAGCGCGGTGCCTGCGCTGGATGCGAGTCCGCAGAAACGCGGTGTTTGCACGCGTGTTTACACGACCACCCCGAAAAAGCCGAACTCGGCAATGCGGAAAGTGGCTCGTGTACGCCTGACCAATGGATTTGAAGTCACCAGTTACATCGGCGGCGAAGGCCACAACCTGCAGGAACATAGTGTTGTGCTGATTCGTGGTGGCCGTGTTAAGGACTTGCCGGGTGTTCGTTACCACACAGTGCGTGGCACGCTCGACTGTTCGGGTGTTGCGGACCGCAGGCAGGGCCGTTCCAAGTACGGAACGAAGCGTCCCAAGTCATAAAATTGAGTAAATAAAAAATGTCCAGAAGAGCTAAAGCCCCAAAACGCACGATTTTGCCGGATCCCAAGTACGGAAGTGATCTGCTCGCAAAATTCATGAATATGATCATGAACGACGGCAAGAAATCCGTTGCAGAACGCATCATTTACGGTGCGCTTGATCGCATATCCGAACGTGAAACCCAGACCGGCGACAAGGCACTCGAGTTGCTGGAATCGGCACTTGATAACGTCAAGCCGGCCGTCGAGGTGAAGTCACGTCGTGTGGGTGGGGCAACCTACCAGGTGCCGGTCGAAGTTCGTCCGGCCCGTCGCCAGACACTGGCTATGCGCTGGGTAATTGAAGCTGCGCGTAAGCGCAGTGAGAAGACGATGGCTCATCGTCTCGCTCATGAGCTTCTGGATGCGGCCGAAAATCGCGGTACGGCAGTGAAGAAGAAAGAAGACGTACATCGAATGGCCGAAGCCAACAAGGCGTTCTCGCACTACCGTTGGTAAAAAGGCTTTTCCGTGGCTCGCACGACCCCCATTGAGCGATACCGAAACATCGGCATCATGGCCCATATTGATGCGGGCAAAACGACGACCACGGAGCGGGTCCTGTTTTATACCGGCGTCTCGCACAAGATTGGCGAAGTGCACCATGGTGCGGCCATCATGGACTGGATGGAGCAGGAGCAGGAACGAGGCATAACCATTACGTCCGCTGCGACCACCTGTTTCTGGTCGGGCATGGACAAGCAGTACGACGAGCACCGTGTCAACATCATTGATACGCCTGGGCACGTCGATTTTACGATTGAAGTCGAGCGCTCATTGCGAGTACTCGACGGCGCAGTCACGGTATTGTGCGCGGTTGGTGGCGTCGAGCCGCAGACGGAAACGGTCTGGCGGCAAGCCAACAAGTATCACGTTCCGCGGCTGGTGTTTGTGAACAAGATGGATCGCGCAGGTGCAAATTTTCTGCGCGTGGTGGGTCAGCTGAAATCGCGTCTTGCCGCGAATCCGGTGCCGGTTCAATTGCCGATCGGTGCGGAAGACAAGTTCGCCGGCGTGATCGACCTGATTCGTATGAAAGCGCTGTACTGGGATGAGAGCAACTTAGGTGTTACCTACGAAGCTCGCGATATCCCGGATGAGCTTCTCGCCGATGCGAAAGCCTGGCGCGAGAAAATGATTGAAGCTGCAGCCGAAGGTGACGAGGAGTTACTGGACAAGTTTCTCGGCGACAACGAATTGTCAGAAATTGAGATTCGTCGCGGACTTCGGAAGCGGACATTGAAAAACGAGATCGTCATTGTCATGTGCGGCTCGGCTTTCAAGAACAAGGGCGTCCAGGCCATGCTGGATGGCGTTGTGGACTTTATGCCGTCGCCGGCCGACGTTCCGGCGATTATTGGCCACAAGGACGACGAGTCGGACGATGAACGTCACGCGGATGACAAGGAGCCGTTTTCGGCGCTGGCTTTCAAGATTGCGACGGATCCGTTCGTTGGCAATCTGACATTTTTCCGTGTGTATTCCGGTGTGTTGAACTCCGGCGACACGATTTACAACCCGGTTAAGGGCAAGAAAGAGCGCATCGGGCGAATTTTGCAGATGCACTCGAATGATCGCAAAGAGATCAAGGAAGTTCGCGCCGGGGATATTGCAGCAGCGGTTGGCCTGAAGGACGTAACGACAGGCGACACACTGTGCGATATCGCACACAAGATTACGCTTGAGCGTATGGATTTTCCGGAACCGGTCATATCCGTTGCGGTCGAGCCGAAAACAAAGCCTGACCAGGAAAAGATGGGCATTGCGATGCAGAAGCTCGCGAAGGAAGATCCGTCGTTTCGTGTTCATACGGACGAGGAGTCCGGGCAGACGATTATTTCGGGGATGGGCGAATTGCACCTCGATATTATCGTCGACCGCATGAAGCGCGAATTCAACGTCGAGGCGAATGTGGGCAAACCGCAGGTTGCGTATCGGGAAACGATTCGCAAGGCTGTGGAACAGGAAGGCAAGTTTGTGCGGCAGTCAGGTGGTCGCGGCCAGTACGGTCACGTTTACCTGAAGATCGAACCCTTGCCACCGGGCACCGGGTATGAGTTCGTCAACGGGATCGTTGGCGGCGTGGTGCCGAAAGAGTATATTCCGGCCGTCGATCGGGGCGTGCAGGAACAGATGGAAAACGGAGTGGTCGCAGGGTTTCCGATGCAGGATTGCAAGGTAACGCTCTATGACGGCTCCTATCATGATGTCGATTCAAGCGAGATGGCGTTCAAGATTGCCGGATCGATGGCGTTTCGGGATGGCGCAGCCAAGGCTGACCCGGTGCTGCTTGAACCAATCATGAAAGTCGAGTTGGTAACACCGGAAGAGTATATGGGAGACGTGATGGGCGATTTGAATCGTCGTCGCGGTCTGCCGCAGGGGATGGACGATACGCCTTCGGGCAAGACCATCCGCGCTGAAGTACCGCTGGCTGAAATGTTCGGCTATGCAACGGACCTGCGCTCGATGAGCCAGGGACGTGCAGTGTATTCAATGGAGTTTGAGAAGTACTCGGAAGTCCCACAGAATGTGGCCGATACTGTAATCAAGAAACGCTAAACGGCGAGAGATCAGGATATGTCTAAAGAAAAATTTGAAAGAACCAAGCCACACGTGAACGTAGGCACAATTGGCCACGTTGACCACGGTAAGACGACTTTGACTGCGGCACTGACGAAGTGCATGGCAGAGCTTCACGGCGGTGCGGTATCGGCGTACGACCAGATCGACAACGCCCCTGAAGAGCGCGAGCGTGGTATCACGATTGCGACGGCACACGTTGAGTACGAGAGCCAGAACCGTCATTACGCCCACGTTGACTGCCCGGGACACGCGGACTACGTGAAGAACATGATCACGGGAGCGGCGCAGATGGACGGCGCTATCCTGGTTTGTTCAGCGGCTGACGGCCCGATGCCGCAGACGCGCGAGCACATCCTTCTGGCACGCCAGGTAGGCGTTCCTTACATTGTTGTGTACATGAACAAGGCCGACCAGGTTGACGACGAAGAGTTGCTGGAACTGGTTGAGATGGAGATCCGTGATCTGCTGTCGACCTACGAGTTCCCGGGCGACGACACGCCGATCGTAACCGGATCCGCATTGAAGGCCTTTGAAGGCGATACGTCTGACATTGGTGTTCCTTCAGTGATCAAGCTGGTTGAAGCGATGGACAGCTACATACCGCAGCCGGAACGCGCCATTGACGGTGACTTCCTGATGCCGGTTGAGGACGTGTTCTCAATCTCGGGTCGTGGCACGGTGGTAACGGGTCGTATCGAGCGCGGTGTGGTCAACGTCGGTGATGAGCTTGCGATTGTCGGCATCAAGGACACGCAGAAGACGACCTGCACAGGCGTCGAGATGTTCCGGAAGCTTCTGGATCGCGGTGAGGCTGGCGACAACGTCGGCGTATTGCTGCGTGGCACGAAGCGCGAAGAAGTCGAGCGCGGCCAGGTACTGGCGAAGCCGGGTTCCATTACGCCGCACACCAAGTTCGAGGCAGAAGTCTACATTCTGACCAAGGACGAGGGTGGTCGTCATACACCGTTCTTCAAGGGCTATCGTCCGCAGTTTTACTTCCGTACAACGGACGTAACGGGTGCGGTTGAGTTGCCGGAAGGCACGGAAATGGTCATGCCGGGCGATAACGTGCAGATGGTCGTTGACCTGATTGCACCGATCGCGATGGAAGACGGACTGCGTTTCGCCATTCGTGAAGGCGGTCGTACCGTCGGCGCCGGTGTCGTAGCGAAGGTAATCGAATAATAAAGCGAAAGGCCAGTAGCTCAATTGGCAGAGCGGCGGTCTCCAAAACCGCAGGTTGGGGGTTCGATTCCCTCCTGGCCTGCCATTTGAGTAGCTGGTTTTCTTAAGTAATGAGTGCACAAACAGAAACATCACAGAGCGGCATGCTCGACACCATCAAGCTGCTGATCGCTGCAGCTGCGCTGGTGGGCGGGCTCTACGCGTACTACTACTACGAGGCAGAATTCGCGCAGGCGATTCGCGTCCTTATGGTCTTAGGCGGAACCATTGCCGGTATCGGCATTGCGATGACGAGTGTTCAGGGTCAGCGACTCTGGCATTTCATCCAGGGTTCGCGCGTTGAAATTCGCAAGGTCGTCTGGCCGACAAAGCAGGAAACCACGCAAACGGCAATCGCCGTTTTCGTCTTCACGCTCGTCATGATGCTGTTCTTTTGGGCGCTCGACTCGGGTCTGCTCTGGCTTACCCGCAAGCTGGTCGGCTAACGTCGCACCAGGCAACGAACGAACCTAGAGGAACAAGCAGTGGCTTTACGCTGGTACATCGTGCACGCCTATTCGAACTTTGAGCATCGCGTAAAAAGCGGGCTCGAAGAGCGAATCGAGCGTATGGGGCTGCAAGACAAGTTTGGTGAAATCCTGGTTCCAACCGAAGAAGTTGTCGAAATGCGCGAGGGCAGCAAACGCCGCAGCGAGCGCAAATTCTTCCCGGGCTATGTGCTCGTGCAAATGGAAATGGACGACGAGACCTGGCATCTCGTCAAGGAAGTACCGAAGGTCCTCGGCTTTATCGGTGGGTCCAGCGATCGGCCGGCGCCGATCACTGAAAAAGAAGCGAATCGAATTCTGCAGCGTGTGCAGGAGGGCGTCGACAAGCCGCGGCCGAAAGTATTGTTCGAGCCGGGTGAGGTCGTTCGCGTCACCGACGGACCGTTCAACGATTTCTCCGGAGTCGTAGAAAGCGTGAATTACGAAAAGAGCCGAATCCAGGTCGGCGTACAGATTCTTGGCCGGTCAACGCCGGTCGAACTGGACTTCGGGCAGGTCGAGAAGTCCTGATTTACCGGGTCAGATGCGCGAGCAAACCTGACCCCTTTTGAAGAAATATACGAGGAGCTGCGGCTTAAGCGCAGCGTTTGAACTCGAGAGGAAATTACAATGGCCAAGAAAGTAGCCAGCTATATCAAGCTGCAGGTCCCTGCGGGCCAGGCGAATCCGTCTCCGCCCGTCGGTCCCGCACTGGGCCAGCACGGCGTCAATATCATGGAGTTCTGCAAGGCGTTTAATGCGCAGACTCAGGGTACTGAGCCCGGACTGCCCATTCCCGTCGTCATTACGGTTTACAGCGACCGTAGTTTCACGTTCATCTCCAAGACGCCACCTGCTGCCGTATTGCTGCGTAAAGCGGCCGGCATCAAGAAGGGC
>JAUHYO010000093.1 GCA_030426325.1 Gammaproteobacteria bacterium
CCGGTCCGACGAAAACGACATCAATGCCACCGACATCGAGAATCGCATCGAGATTTTGCACCGCGGGGATGCTCTCGATTCCGATCATTACGACATGATCACAATTGAAGGCCTCGAGGTGCTCGCGTGTCGCGTCACTTGGAAACTCACCGCTTTGCATCGCGCGTTCGGCAAACGCACCCTTCATCGGCCGCCAGCGTGCGGCACAGACAACCTCACGAACCTGCTCCACGGTTTCGCAGTACGGCGCCAGCACACCGCTTGCACCCGAGTCGAAAACACGGGTGACGTAGTGCCATTGCGGGCGCGGGATACGCACGACTGATGGCGCTTGTGCGGCTTTGATGACTGCCAGTAATTCGGCAACCTCACTGTCGCTGTACGGTGAGTGCTCCATGTCCACGGTCAGAAAATCGAACGGCAGATCTGCAAGGACCTCGTACCAACCGGCGTGATTGATTTTGCTCAGCATGGTCGACAGCAGTGAGTCACCACGCTGGATGCGCTGTCGGAAATTGGTCTTTGTCATGAGGGTTCAGCCGTAGTGTTAGCGGTCGACGTAGGCGCCGTCGGGCGTACGCAGCGTGTTCCAGTTTTTTTCTTTGAACGGGTACTTCGCTGCAACCGATTCATCAAGATCGATTCCAAGTCCAGGACGGCTCGGCGGATTCGCGTAGCCGCGATCGTAGGAGAAGTGGCCGCCGTAGAAGAGGTCCTGCCAGAACGGATCCTGGCCGCTGCCTATTTCGAGAATGGTGCAGTTCGGTGTAGACATGCAAACGTGCATGGAGGCAAGCGTACTGACCTCGCTTTGCGGATTGTGCGGCGACACGTCAACACGGAATGCTTCCGCAAGAATGGCGATTTTGCGCAGCTCCGAAATCCCGCCAACATGCACCACGTCGGGCATGATCACATCAACCAGTCGCTCGGCACAGAGAGGCGCGAAGTGATAACGCGAGGTCAGGCGTTCACCTGTCGCCAGCGGTACCCGGGTTTGCGCGCGGATCTGGCGAACTTCTTCAAGCACCTCGTTTTCGAGCTGCGTCACTTCCTCGACCCAAAACGGTCGAAACTCTTCAACGCGGTTACAGAACTCGACCGCTGCCAACGGCGTCGGTTTGCCGTGCGCCTCTACGATGATGTCAAAATCCGGTCCGACAATATCGCGAACCTCTTCGAGGTGTTCTATGCCGCTGCGAATGGCAACGCGGTGATTGATGGGCTTGCCGCCTGAGTAAAAGCCGCCTTTGACACAGGTCCAGCCGTCGGCCTTTTTTTGACGCCACAGATCAAGCGACTCTTCGTAGGACTTCGGCTTGCGCTTTTTCGTATGACTGATGCGTTCGAGGTGGCCCTCGTGACAATAGAGCCGCACCTTGTCACGCGCCTTGCCACCCAGAAGCTGCCAGATCGGCTGCCCCAGCGCCTTGCCGAGGATATCCCAAAGCGCAATCTCGACCGCGCTGAGTGCCGACATCAGAACCGGCCCCCCGCGGTAACGCGGACCGATAAACATGCCGCGCCAGTGGCGTTCGATTTCAGTCGGGTCCTTGCCGACGAGGTAGCGCTTATGCGCCTCGATGGCCGCCTTGATGACCTCGCCCTTGTTGGAGAGCGTGCCTTCGCCAAGGCCGGTGATCCCCTGGTTCGTGTAGAGCTTGACGAACACATAGTTTTCATCGTTGCCCGCATCGACAAGAAAAGTCTTCAAGTCCGTGATCTTGAGATTCAACGGTTTGGCTGCTTCGAAGCTGCGCTCGAGCGGCCCTGCCAGAGCATCCCCGGATGTGCCGGTCATCGCCAGTCCCGCCACACCCAGACCGGTAGCGCCGAGACCTGTTTTCAGAAAATTCCTGCGGTCCATGTCTGGATTCGCCCCCAAGGTTCAAAATGGGAACGTTCTCATTTTTTCAGGGAAATCGCAAATTTTGCGGCCCCGAAATGAGGTGCCATAGGAAAATTAACCTAAAAAACAATAATTTGGCTTCTTCTTGTTCAGGACAGGCTCGCTCAGAGTACCCAGGCATAGCCAACTTTCATGAACCAGTTGCGATCGCTGGGTGCCAGGCTGTCGAGCTTGTCGTTGTTCACGTAGGCATCGGAATAGCCGAGGAAGAACACCGTCTGCGGATTCAGTTTCCAGGAATACATGACCTGGCGGCCGACATCGCTGGTGCTGCCTTCGACCGTGTCGATGTATTCGTCCTGGTTGCGATCAATATCGGCGCGCTGCAGCGTGACGCGTATGTAGGAACGCAGGTTAAACTGCCAGGTCAGGCGCGCATCCACGACTTCGGCATCGAAGATTGGATTGCCGGTCTTGGTCTCAAGCTCAACGCGTGTCCCTTGCAGGCGCAAAAACAGGTTTCGGTTTACATCCCAATTGACCCACGGATTGAAACGGCGTTGCTCTGCGAGTCGCCCGTTGTCGTAGTCGACTTCATCGCCAAAGCGTGTATACAGGCCCATCATAAGACCGCTAAGCGGTTGGACGCGGGTTGCAATGTTTACGCGCTCAACGTCATACACAACGCCGGCGTCAAACTCACGGCCACGACGCATGTTCAGGTCGAGCCAGGACTGCCGTGGACCGTCCAGCGTGAACTGCACGATGTACGTGTCCTCGAGCAACTGGCCGTCGGCACGCTCCGTGGTTTCATACGCGCCGCGCAAGCGCAAACGCGTCCACCAGCCGTCGGCGGCCTGCCATTTGCGGCCGAAAGAATATTCCTGTTGTGCACTGCCCGCCTGCTTGATGAATCCGACATCAGCGCGAAAGGTGTCATCAATCTGCCAGTGCTTCACTTCGCTGAACCAGTCGCGCGTATCGAAGGAATACAGCAAGAACAGCGCATCGCCTGTGAACTTCTGGGCAGGTTGCTCAAACTCCAGCGCGACCTCTGCCGGATACTCGGTCTCGGTATACAACAACTGGGTGACAAGTTCGTGGTGATCATTGAATCGCAAACGCGTGTCCACACCGCCAACGAGGTTGCGGTAGTCCGCGCCGTCCCTGACCGTCAGCAAGCCGCCAAGCGTCGAGGTATCCGCGAGTGAACGGCTGTAACGTCCGACAAACGTCAGGTTGCCCTGCTCGAGTGTTGTCGTATCGGAGCCCGTCGCCCGCGGGAACAACAGACTCGTAACCTCGTCCTGCGCTGCGAAACTGGCAACCGTATGTGCGCCGCTCTTGCCGGTGATTTTGGCGGCAATCTCCGGGTTTGTGACGGTGCGTGTGAATATCGCTTGCAGCGGCGTCGTGAAGTAGTCCGCGCCGCGCAGGAAAAATGGCCGCTTCTCCGGGTAGGACAAAGCGAACCGATTATTGATGTCCAGCTGCACACCATCCGATTCGATTTGCGAGAAGTCCGGGTTAATGGCGAGATTGGCATTGATCTCGGGCGTAATGCCGTAGCGCACGGTAACGCCCGAATCCGCGTCCGTGCCAGTACTGGTGATCGGCGCCAGTACCGGGTCGTCCGACGTATACGATTGCGACGCCGTTAACGTCGGGACGATCTCAAGGCGCTTGCCGGGTTCGGAGCCCTCGAGACCCTCGAATCTGGGGTACTGACACAGCTTGCAGTTGCGACCGCGGTCATCGGCGAAGTTGGAAATCGATACGTCCCGATCGCGTGGATAGCGCCGCAGCAAGCGATAGCCCCAGGCTTGTTTACCGTCGACATCCTGGAAACTGAGCTGATTGAGGGGAATTCGCATCTCAACAACGTAGCCCCCCGCGACGATCTTGCCCGCCGATTCCCAAATTGCGTCCCAGGATGTGTCGCTGCGATTGTTGACATCGTCGTGCGTCTTGTCGAGTTGCACACCAAGTGGATTAGTGAAGAATTCGAATGCCTTGCGGCCGTCGGCGTAGGTATCAAAGCTGACACCGACGAAATCGCCGGGGCCGAACGAATCGCGATCACGAAGCCAGGCACGAATACGATCAGGATCGGGGTCACGGGCGTCAAAAGCGATATACAGGTTCTCCCCATCCTCAGCGATGTAGGCGGTCGTTAATACCGGTGCCGGGAGGTTTTCGCCCGGATCATTCTCGTATTCAAGCTCCACGCGGAGCGACTCGCGCCACGCGGGCTCATCAAGGACGCCATCAATGGCAACGTTACCATTTATGCGTGGAAGATCAGGCGTGGTCGCATTTACAGAGCACACCACGCTGAGTAAAGACAAACAGACAATCGATCTGAACATGCAGCCCCCATTGGATTTCGGCCTGCATGCTACAGGCAATGTCGCGGCTGTTCCAACTTGTACGCGGGAGTTGCGACCCGAAAACCCCGCCTCAGTCTTCAACTTTCGGGATGTAGTAGGGCCCACCAGCCAGCCAGGACTCGTGCCGTGCCAACGACAGTTTATCGATCTGATCACGCCATGTAGCCTTCCCGTTAACGAGATCCGATGCTCGCAATGTCACAGGGCGCCAGAAAATGCGCATACCGGTTGCGTCGTGCAAGGTCAACGTTAACGTCGGGTCGTCGGCTTCCATGTCGAAGCTCAGCAAACCGAAATTCGTACTGCGCGAATAGACCTGCCGCAGCCGAATTTCCGGGCGGCGCGCTATCCAGTCACCTTTTTCGGTCTTCTGCGCAAGCGGTGAACTGACCATTTCGTAGAAATCATAGCCCCCGTTTTCTGACCAGGGAATGCAGTTGAATTCTCCGACATGTGTATCGCCCGAGATCAAAACAACGCCCGAAATTGCTTCGCGAACGATGAAGTCGAACAGATCGTTGCGCTCACTCATGTGCGACGACCATGCCTCCCCGTCTGGCCCTTTCGATTGTGACCACCCACTTCCCGAAACGAGAATTTTGAAAGCCGCGTCGCTTTTTGTGAGGCCCTCTTTCAGCCATTCGAGTTGCCGCTCGCCAAGCATTGTCTTGCTGCCGTCGTCGGGCGCGTCATTGGGGTCGCGGTAGTAGCGCACATCGATGAAAAAGAAATCGACGCCTGCATAGTGGTAACGAAAATAGGTGCCGGGATTGTTCTTTTCACCGTATGCCGGGTTAGCCCAGTAGTTTTCGAAAACCTTTAGTGCCGTCTCCTTGGCGGGATTGCGGCGGTCCTGATCATTGAGGCAGAAGTCGTGATCATCCCAAACAGCCAGCTGCGGGGTATTCCGCAACAGTGTCCGTGCCGTCAGCACATCGCGTTGGCGGCGGTAGCAGTCCGCCATTACGCTCTCATGCAAACTGTCGATGTACACATTGTCGCCGGCCCAGAGAAACAAATCCGGATCAACTGCTTCGACACCTTTCCAGATTTCCTGCACGGGATCATCCTGAAATTTCGCGCAGGAGCCGAATGCGGCGGAAAACTTGCGCGGCACCGCGGGCGCGGTTTTCAGGTAGCAGGGAAGCTGGTCCTTGAGGTATCCGTCCTCCTCACCATCGATAAAGATTCGATACTGGTAACGCGTATCCGCCTGCAAACGCGGCGCCGCCAGCTTGACGCAAAAGTCCTCCTGTGCAAAAGACCGCGTCGTTGGACCGAAGCGCGCAACACCGCTGTCGTCAATCACTTCGAGCTTGACGTCGTACTCGCCACCAACTCGCGCCCAGACGAGAGCACTCTCGTCAGTGACGACGCCGACCATCGGTCCCTGCACGATGCGCAGTTTTCCAGTCCAGTTAACCGCCGCATCAACCCCTAGCGGCGCTGCAATTCCTGCCGCGCCTATTGCGGAAATAAAGTCCCGCCGTGTTGTTCTTGGCTTCTTCATGGCGCGCATCCTACGGTTAAATTCAAGCTTGAGCAATTCGCGAATCGCCGAAGTAGAGGTTATGCTCTCGCGCTTTGGTCGCGGCACGGGTGCTGCAATGGAGGGGATTGTGGATTCTACTTTGTTGATTTTATTGGGCCTGTCCGGTGCTTTGTTTGGCTGGATCGTGTACTCCAGGTTCATCGCATCAACGGTATTAAAACTGGATCCCGATTTCCTGACACCGGCGCACGAGATCGACGATGGCGTTGATTTTGTACCGACGAACAAGTACATACTTTGGGGACATCACTTCACATCGGTTGCCGGCGCCGCGCCCATTGTAGGTCCGGCAATTGCGGTGTATTGGGGCTGGCTACCAGCGGTACTCTGGGTAATCGTCGGCACAGTTTTCTTCGCCGGCATACACGACATGGGTGCTATCTGGGCCAGCAGCCGGCATCGCGGCAAGTCCATTGGCTCACTCTCTGAAGCCGTGGTCGGCAAACGCACCCGCGCGCTGTTAATGATCGTCGTATTCCTGCTGTTGCTTATGGTTAACGCAGTGTTCGGTGTCGTGATTGCTCGATCCCTGGTTAACACCCCGGGCGCCGTATTTCCCGCCTGGTCCGCTATTGTAGTTGCGCTGATCATCGGTCAATTGGTGCACCGAAAATTCAATCTTGCGCTGCTCTCCACCATCGGTGTTGCCGCACTGTATGTATCTATTTTTGTAGGCAGTCAGATGCCCATCGAGCTGCCTGCAGCCTTCGGATTGTCGTCGCAGGCGAACTGGATCATTATCTTGTTCGTGTATGCGGCAGTTGCATCCATGTTGCCGGTCTGGGTGCTGCTGCAGCCACGCGATTACATTAACGGACTGCAGCTTTTTGTTGGTCTCATCCTCCTATACGGCTCGGTATTAATCGTAATGCCCGACATTACAGCGCCAGCGGTAAACACGCGTGCGGGCGCTGATATTCCATCAATGCTGCCTTTGCTATTTGTCACGGTCGCCTGCGGCGCCATTTCTGGTTTTCATGGAATCGTCTCGTCCGGCACAAGTTCCAAGCAGCTCGATAAAGAACCCGATGCGCGCTTCGTCGGCTATCTCGGCGCTATCGGTGAAGGTGCACTTGCATTAATTACGATCATCGCGGTCAGTGGCGCTGCACTTGCCGCCACACCGGAACTATGGCACTCAATGTACGAGCAATTTGGCTCCGCTGGTGCTGCCGCATTTGTCGATGGCGGCGCGAACTTGATCAGTGCTGGATGGGGGCTCCCTGTCGGGGTTGCCCAGACCCTGCTCGCGACAATGGTCGTTCTTTTCGCGGGTACGACAATGGATACCGGCGTTCGCCTGCAACGCTACATCATTCAGGAATGGAGTGAAATATACCGCATCCCACCGTTGAAGAACTCGATCCTCGCCACTTTGATCGCTGTGAGCAGCTGTCTGTTGCTGGCATTCGGTGCAGGAGGTTCATCAGGCAATGGCGGCCTTGTGATCTGGCCGCTTTTCGGCTCAACGAACCAGATTCTCGCCGGCCTCACCTTGCTGGTTATATCGGTAATGCTACTGAAGATGAAACGCCCGATCGTATACACGCTCGTACCAATGATATTTGTCATGCTTATGGCGTTCTGGGCAGGCGCAATCAAGTTGCTCGACTTTTACGAAGACGGTAATTATCTACTGGTCGGGATCGATCTGATCGTGCTGATCACGAGTGTCCTGGTCATGCTCGAAGCAGGATCGAAAATTATCGAGTTCAGGTCACGTGCTGATTGACGGCTCCGCATAGGGCCCCGACAGTCGGTACTGCGGGTTCTGTTCCAGCCACTCGCACAAGCGCTCCTTGCGCGTAAGCGCTTGCGGAATAAAGGCCAGCGCCTGCTGTAGACGCTCGTCGGTCTCTGCGCAGCTAAACCTTAGGAAGCCTGCACCGTCCTCACCAAAACACTCCCCGCCCAGGCATGCGATGCCGAAATTGTCATCTGCTGCTTCCAACAAGTACATAGCGAGTCCGTGACTGCTAACGCCGAGCGCGTTGCAGACACGGGCGACGTTGGAAAACACATAGAACGTCGCTCGCGGTGGCAGGGAATGAAATCCGTCGATTCTATTCAGGCCTTCCGTTAACAATACAACTTTATTCCTGAACTCTTGCATCATCCTGTCACGCTCCACCGTGTCCTCTCGAAGTGCAGCGACACCCGCTAACTGCACCAAAGGAGGAGTACACGACAGTGTCGTGTTGATCATCTTTCCGACAGAGGCAATTACAGTCCGGGACGACACCGCAAACCCGAGTCGCCAGCCGCTCATGCTGTAGGACTTGCTGAACGTAAACGCGCCCATCGCCTGGTTCAGCATGCCCGGCTCGCTGAGAATAGAATTGTGCTGACCGTCCCAGACCATGTGGCAATAAGGCTCGTCGCTAAAAATTGCGATGTCCTTACCACGGACAAGATCTGCTAACGCGGCCAAATCCTCTTTTGTCGCAACCCCGCCAGTCGGGTTGTGCGGAGAGTTCAGAAAAATTGCGCGGGGCGAAGGATCAGTATCCAGAAACCGCTGCACATCTTCGATATTCGGTCGGAATTGGTGCGACTGTGTGAGCGGTACAGTCACCGCCCGCGCGCCGCGACGCTCTATGTTCGGCACGTACGTTGGGAAGTACGGACTAAAAAGCAATGCGCCGTCACCAGGGTTCAGAAACGCCTCACAGAAAAACTGCTCGAATACCTTTGCACCAGGACCGGCAACAATATTCTCGGCATCCACAGGAATACCGAACTCGGTTCGAACGAAGTCGGCGGCCGCTTGCCGAAACTCGGACACCCCCGCCGAAGCGCAATAGTGTGATTGATTCTTCTGAATCGCCTGAAGACCGCTAGCCCGCGCTGCGGCGGTGCTATCAAAAGGACTGTCACCGATCTCCAGTTCGACAACATCTTTGCCGCTGGCCTTGAGAGACTTGGCCACTGCGAGAACGCTGAAAGCCGTCTCAACAGTTAGCGACTGTGCGAAGTTACTGAGTTGCATTTTTCAAGAAATCCCCGGTTAACGAAGTTGCGCAATAATACAGATTTCCAAACAACTTGCATGTTGTTCTCTTATCGGACGCCGGGTGTTCGTGACCCTATCCCTTCAGGGTAGCCGCTTCAAGAGAGACAAAAGGAAAGATAAAGGCCAAGGCATGAGCCATAGTCAGGCCATCTGGGTGGGTTAGTTTTCCTTGCAAATCCCGGTTCAATATTGGGTGCAGATCAACACCCGTGCCTCCACGCGACCGCTCAGCAGACGTTTAGAGTTCTCCTTAAGCCGTAACAAGTCGGCGAAACCTCGAACCTTGGGAGACCACAATCGTATTGGGAGCGTTCTATTTGACGGTTAGCCTGGTCTACTTTGAATGGCTTTGGATGCAAATAAGCAGCATAAGAGTTGCACAAAGGACATGGCGTTGTCCGCAACGCACTTCACTGGTGGTATCACTATCTTGGTGGGTGGAACACTGCTGCACTTGATCAGCTACTCGATGATCAGATGCTCGCAGTTCGCTGCGGGCATCTTTATCGTTTCTACCAGTGAGGCGATGCAGAAATTGGGTAGGTTCTAGAGTGAACCCGGTTGCCGACGCTTTTAATTGTCAGAAACCAGAACACACAAGCGGAACCGACTACTCCACCGTTACACTTTTCGCCAGGTTTCTGGGCTGGTCGACATCCGTGCCGCGGAGTACGGCTACGTGATACGACAGTAGCTGTAGCGATATCGTGTAAACGATCGGCGCAATCATTCGATCTGCATGTGGCATCGCAATGACCTTCATGCCCTCTTCGCTCTTGATGCCCGTTGCAACATCTGCAAACACGTAGAGTTGCCCGCCGCGAGCACGTACGACTTGCATGTTGGATTTCAGTTTGTCGAGCAACTCATTGTTCGGGGCGACAACGACCACCGGCATTTCATCATCGATCAGCGCCAGCGGTCCGTGTTTGAGTTCGCCTGCGGCATAAGCTTCCGCGTGGATGTAGGAGATTTCCTTGAGTTTCAATGCGCCTTCCATCGCAATTGGCCACATCGGGCCACGCCCAAGAAACAGTGTGTGTTGTTTGTCCGCGAAATCTTTAGCGAGCTCTTTCAGCTGATCGCTCATTTTCAGCGCTTCGGCCGAGGCAGCCGCAGCGTGCGTCAGGTTTGCAACAAACTCTTTCTCTTTCTCCTCTGACATGCCGCGATGCTTTGCCAGCATCAAGGTCACAATCAGGATGGACAACAACTGGGTCGTGAATGCTTTCGTGCTTGCTACACCAATCTCCGGCCCGGCCTGCGTCATCATTACCAGGTCTGACTCGCGCACCATTGAACTGTGGGCGCTGTTGCAGATGGTCAATGTTCCTGTGTAGCCCAAATCCTTGGCCATCCGCAGGGCTTCCAGCGTGTCCGCTGTTTCGCCGGACTGTGACAGGGTCACGAACAGGGTATTCGGTGGCACGACAACATGCCGGTAGCGATACTCACTCGCGATTTCGACCTGCGTGGGTATGCCTGCAGCCGCGGCGAGTGCCAGTCCCGCGGCATCCGGATTACTGCTGACGACAAGGCATACCTGCGCGCGCAGAGCGCCTGTGGCGCAGGCGTCGATAAATGCCTGCATGTTCGAGCCCC
>JAUHYO010000094.1 GCA_030426325.1 Gammaproteobacteria bacterium
TCGGCGCTTGCAGACTTACAAGCAACCGGTTGGGGTTGTTGGTTGTATTACGCCCTGGAACTTTCCCAACGCGATGATCGCAAGAAAAGCCGGTCCGGCCCTGGGCGCCGGCTGCACGATTGTTATCAAGCCGGCGACGGAAACACCGCTGTCGGCCCTTGCGATGTGTGAACTGGCCGATCGCGCCGGAATACCGAAGGGTGTGATCAGCGTTGTTGTTGGCGACGACTCCCGCGGTATTGGTGGCGTGCTGACGCAACACCCGAAAATCGGCAAATTCACTTTCACCGGATCGACTCCGGTTGGCAAGATCCTGATGAAACAATGTGCCGAGGGCGTAAAGAAAGTCTCGCTTGAGCTTGGCGGAAATGCGCCCTTCATCGTTTTTGACGATGCACACATCGATGCCGCCGTTCAGGACTGCATGGCGACGAAATTCCGCAACTGCGGCCAGACCTGCGTTTGCACCAACAGAATTTTTGTACAGAGCGGTGTTGCCGACGAATTCACGGCCAAGCTGAAGGCCGCGATAGAAGCGCTTACAGTTGGCGACGGGTTTGAAATGGGAGTGACAATCGGCCCACTGGTCAACGAGACAGCGGTGGTCGAGATGGAGAATTTTATAGCGGACGCCAGCACCAAAGGTGCCAGTGTTGAGGTGGGCGGCAAAAAGCACAAACTTGGCAATTGCTTTTTTGAACCGACGCTTATTACGCAGGTGTCGGACGATATGCGCATCGCGCACGAGGAAATATTCGGACCGATCGCCGCAGTTCAGGTATTCGAAACCGAAGATGAGGCAATCGAACGAGCGAATGACACGCAATACGGCCTGGCCGCCTATTTCGCGACTCGTGACATCGGCCGGGTTATGCGCGTCGCAGAGCGCCTTGAGTACGGCATCGTCTGTTCGAATTCCGGCGTATTCTCGACGGAAGTTGCCCCGTTTGGTGGCTGGAAGGAATCCGGTATCGGCTCCGAAGGCGGCCAGGAAGGCATGGCGGAATTCTTCGAGACCAAGTTCCACTCAATGGGTGGCATCGAGGATTAGGCCGCCCTCTAGTAACGAATTCGCTCGCGCCTGGCATCGGGACGCATCATCAGCATCTGCACGGTGCCGATAGCGCGTTCGGTAAACGCACTCTCGCAATAGCAAAGATAAAACTGCCACATGCGAATGAAGTCTTCCGAATAACCCTGCGCGCGGACATCGTCGACGCGTGCGAAGAATCGATCGCGCCAGTGTTTGAGTGTCGTTGCATAGTGCGGACCTATATCCTCAAGGTGAATGACGCGCAAATCGGTATGCGCGGTCATTGTGCGTGTCATATCGGTTACCGACGTAAGGCAACCACCGGGGAAAATATAGCGTTTGATAAAGTCGACGCCCTTCCTGTACTTGTCATAGCGCTGATCCGCAATCGTAATCGCCTGTAATAGCATCTGCCCATCAGGTTTGAGGAGTTCGCGGCATTTCCTGAAGTAGGCATCATGAAACTCGTGCCCGACCGCCTCTATCATTTCAATCGACACGAGCTTGTCGAAACTGCCATCAAGCTCTCGATAGTCTTGAAATAGCAGTGTGATCTTGTCCTCCAGTCCGGCATTCGTCACCGCTTGCCTGGCGTACTCGTATTGCTGCTCCGAAATGGTCGTTGTCGTGACATGGCAGCCATAGTGCTTTGCTGCATGAATGGCAAAGCCACCCCACCCGGTTCCAATTTCGATAACCGAGTCAGTCGGTCCCAGAGAGAGCTTCCTGCAGATCCTATCCAGCTTATCGACAGCCGCCTGCTCCAATGTAACGTCCGGAGAATCGAACCAGGCGCAGGAATACATCATCGCCGGATCCAGCCAGAGTCTGTAGAAGTCGTTGCCGAGATCGTAATGGGCGGAAATATTCCTGCGACTGCCCTTGCGCGTGTTCTTGTTGAGCCTGTGGAGCAACCTCTGCAAGGGAGTCTTGAGCTGCGCCAGACCGGAGTCGACTTTTTCCAGTACCGGCCGATTGTGAACCATGATTTGCAGAAACTTCGCGAGTGACTTGCAAGTCCAATAGCCCCGTATATAGGTTTCTCCCGCGGCGATCGAACCACCGAAGGCAATGTCGCTGTAAAACCTCGGGTCAGCTACCTGCAACTCGACGGCATCGGGAAACTCCTTAGTCAACTGACCAAAGACATGGCGCTCCGAGCGTTCACGAACGATGACCTGCCCATCGGTCAAATGCTCGAGTCGCGACAACACGATGCGGCGAGCGAAGCGGTCGAGAGCAGTTGGCGTTACCGCATCACTGTCGAGACTCTGCGAGTTAATTGGCATCAGCCGTGTATTCATTGGACTGTAACCTCGCGTTTCTTATCTGGGTGTGAATGGAACGGGACGCGCTTGACCCATAGCCTCAACGCCTCCCAATAAATGCCGAAGATGATCTTGAATGTTTGCAGCGGATACCGAATCAGAACACCCGCGAGCGAGCGACCGCTAATCGGCTTTCTGCGCAGCATCATTGCGGCGCTGAAGATTCGCGCACCATCTACGGAATTGGCCATCAATACTGACAGCCGATCATGCGGTGCCGACATCACCCAGTCGTAGTCGACCTGCATCGGCATAAACGGCGAAACGTGCATCTTTTTCTTTGGCTGAAATCGCCAGTGCTTCTTCGTTCGTCCGGTGCCGCGACAATCAAGAACATAACAATCGCGTTCACCCCACGGCGTGTTATTAACCTCGGACACGATAAACTGGACCGTATCTTTATCACTGGCAAAGCAATAATAAAAACTCACGGGATTGAAGCAGTAACCAAAGTAGGACAGATTGGTGAGCAAGCGAACAGGTCCTGCGGGTCGACAGCCGGATTCGGCTTCAACCAGATCTCGCACGGCTTCCGACAGCGCCTGATTTTTCGGGCCAAGATGGTCATCACGATTGAATCGCGCCAGCGCAGGACGCCGCGTGGACCAAAACCATCGATGCTCAAAAAGCGTGGGAAGTTCGTCGAGATCCAGGTACATCAGGAAAACCCGATAGCTGAACCTGTGCTCTGCGGGTACTGCCCGCGTGTGCTTAACTCGCCCTTCGTAGATACAGCTTTCCATCGGATAGCCTCTCCTCGAAATGGCCAACTGCATTTAGCGCACTGACAACACCATCTTCATGGAAACCGTTTCTCCAGTACGCGCCGCAAAAATAGGTACGGTCGTGATTCAGCTCGCGTTGCCGTTGTTGCGCGGCAACGGAATCCCGGGAGAACACAGGATGTTCGTACTCCTCGGTGCGAATGATCTTGTCCGGATCAATTTCACGATCGTTATTCAAAGTCACCAGGTATTGATTCTCAGCCTTGAGGCTCTGGAGAATGTTCATGTTGTAGGTTACCGCAACGTGGCTGCCCGGACGTTTAGGAACGTGGTAGTTCCAGGCCGCCCAGGCTTTGCGGCGTTTCGGCATCAGCGTCTTGTCAGTGTGCAGTACGGCCTCGTTACGCTGGTAGGGAATTGCACCGAGAACGCCTCGTTCGGTACTCGACGAATCCTGCAACAGCCGCAGCGCCTGGTCGCTGTGACAGGCCAGAAAAACGTAGTCGAAAGCCTCGGTGCCGCCGTCTGCGGTATAGACCTCGACATGACCGTCAAATCGCCTGACGGACTCGACCGGACAGTTCAGCCGGATACGTTCACTGTGCCCAGCGACCAACTTGGCGACGTACTCGCGAGAGCCGCCTTTGATTACACGCCACGTTGGTCGATCCTTTAGCTGCAGCAGCCCATGATTGGCGAAGAATCGCGCGAGGAACTTCACCGGCATCTTGAGTACCGAACCAGGCTCTGCCGACCAGATCGCTGCAGCCATCGGTATCAGGTAATGCTCAATGAACTCCTGACTGTAATCATTTTCGCGCAAGTAGGTTGCAAGTGGCTCGGAATAATCCAGGTGATCAACGCTTGGCAGGAGCGTGTCGTTAAATCGCAATATGTCGCGAATCATGCGGTAGAACCGTGGCCGCAGAAGGTTTCTCCGTTGCGCGAACAGTGTGTTCAATGACGCTCCGCTATACTCGAGATCACCGCCTTTCGCCTGGACGCTGAAACTCATTTCACTCGCTTGTGACTCCTGGCCGACCTCATCAAGGAGGCGAATGAAATTTGGGTATGTCCGGTCATTGAAGACAATAAAGCCGGTATCGATGGCGATCTGCCTGCCATTCTCGCTGACGTCGACAGTATTCGTATGACCACCAACATAGGAGCCCGACTCAAAAACGGTAATGTCGTGTTCCGCCCGCAATTGGTAGGCCGCGACATTTCCGGCTATTCCGGCACCGATGATTGCAATCTTCATGCGACTACCAGCTCTGCGGGACGCGCTGGACTTTAGCTGTGTCGTAGCCCAACTCACTAACCCTGACGATCAATCTGTCATAGTCGGCGTCCGAGATTGTCGGCGTACGCGCCATGATCCAGACATAGTCACGATCCTGCCGGCCGATAATCGTTTGAGCATACTCCTGATCGAGATAGACGATGCGGTAGTCGGCTTTGATTGGCCAGACGAAGCGCATCCCCCATCGCGCATTGGTTTCCGTATCAAGTACAAAGGCCTTTGGGTTGTATTCTTTTTCTTTGCCGTCAAAACCACCCTTGCGAAAGGTGAAGGTCGTCGCGATCGTCCCATCGTCATTCAAGCGGTAGGTTTCGACCGCGTTGTATGCTTCCTTTTCAAGAAAAGTCGGAATGTTGGCAATGACGTACCACGGCCCCATAAATCGCTCCAGGTCCACGTAATCAACTGTCTTCATCTCAGGGCCTTTCGCCGCGCACCCACCAATTAGCAAAGTAGCTAGCGCGATCAATAGTGTTTTTGTCATGTTTTTCATATCAAGAGAGTTCGTAGCGCAGAATACGCCCGCCTTTTGCGACTGACTCGAGTGCGAGCCATTGATTGTCATTTGAATACCAAAGCGTTACATCAATATTCGCTGCGGTCAGTTTGAAACGTGTCGCCGCAACGGTTGAGCCACGAATTTCAAGTTGCTCACTGCCGACTTCCTCTACGCTGACATCGAGAAATTCGCCCGTCTGTGGGTTGAGCAGCCGTTGCTGCTCAAGGAACTCCGGGTTCCAGTACGCAAATGTCATTACGCATTGTCGCAGTGTTCGCTGCTGCTCATTCCCATCAAGAACAAATACGTCGCCATCCAGTTCGCCACTAACCGTGCTGCGCTTGCCGTTGGTGTTCGTTTTCGCATCCAGTGCAGTGAGGCAGTTTCCTGACCACTTTTCCGAAGCGCTGTGCTCATAGGTATAAGCAGTGACGAAAAGAAACCGGTACTTGAAATTCGCCTCACTCTGTAGCCGTTGCGAGCCGCCCTGCTCGGACAATTCGAAACGATGTGCTCCGATTTTCTTTTCGTCGAGATATACATCGAAGTCCCAACTTGAGATTCGCTGTGACTGACTGTCGGCCGTTGCAGTTGACGAAACCGAGATTCCAAAGAACAGAATCGCCACGAATTGCCAAACTTTTGCTTTCATGATTTGGTCTCCTTCAAGTCATCGGCACGATTACGTGGTCCCGGGAAGAAGGCGTTGGTGCGGCGAATATATTCCGCGTATTCAGGGCGGCGCTCGCTGATCGTGCTCTCAAGCATTGCGACACCCGAAACCTTCAATAGCAGCAGGCTCATCAATAATGGTGAGACAATGGTCCACCAGCCTCCGGCGCTCAGTGCGAACAGGTAAAAAGCCCACCAGACACAAAAGTCACCGAAGTAATTGGGGTGCCGTGTGTATCGCCAGAGGCCCGACTCGAGAACCTTTCCCTTATTGGCGGAGTCCGCTTTGAATCGTGACAACTGATAATCGCCACCCGCTTCGAACACGATTCCGACTAGCCAAAGTGCCGCTGCCGCATAATCCAGGATGGTAAGCGCGGAGTCGAAACCAATCGATACGAACAGTGGTAGCGCGATAATCCAGGCAAGAACGCCTTGCAAGCCAAATACGATAAACAGGCTTTTGATTCCGAACCCCGGCTCATTGTTTTCGCGAATCGATTGATACCGGTAGTCCTCGGGCTGCCCCCAGTTTCGCGCGGTGATATAGATCGACAGTCGCAGCGACCAGATTGTGACCAAGACAAGCACCAGGATTGCTCGCTCGGACAAGGGCACCGACTGGACGGCAAAGACAACTGCCGCAACCAGAAAGAAAAGTGACCAGAGACTATCGACGAAACTGACGTCTTTTTTGACAAGGCTGACCAGCCAGCTGATAACGCCGACAGACAGGATGGCTCCCAGGGCCAGCCAATAGGGATACCAGCTCATCGGCTTTGCTCCGCCATCCAGATGCGCCGCGGACCTGGCATGCCGTCGAGGCTCTCGGACAGGCGCATCAAAACCGGCATGATGATCGCCCAACCAACCGCCAGTGTGAGAAGCGCCGGGACCTGGTTGGTCAGTACGATACCGCCCAGCGCCTGGCCGGCAAGGTACGATGTAGGACCGCCATAGAAACCAAACGCCGCCGCCATTTTTGGCTTGCCTCGCAGGAATCGCATGGAAACGTTCAGCGTGGTCGCGAACAGCATCCACATCGTGATTATCCAGTACGGCGCGAAGTAGGCGCTGAAGAGTCCCGAGTTATAGGTCACCCAGCCCACCGCGACAAGGAAACTGTCGAAGACGACACCGATCAACGCGCAAATGAGCAGCAACAAGACTTCCTCAAACGGTTGCTGTGCAAATCTCAGATGAATTGCAATTGCGATCAGTACCGTGACAGGACCGAGCCATGGCATCTCGCTGGCAGCGCCAACGACCGATGACATCCAGGCAACCTGAAACACAATGACGTTTACTGGAAGCAGCATCTCAGCGTGCCGCCTTTTGAAAAAGGTAATGGCCTACATACCACTCTCTACCCGCGTCATAGTCGAACAGTTCAGCGCAAGCCATGAAGAAAATACGCCAGCGTTGCCACCAAAGTGCTGAGTTGTCTTCGCCGTAACAATCCGAAAAGACCTTCCTGATTGCTGTTTCATTGGCGTCCATGTTTCTCAACCAGGCGTTGCAGGTTTCTGCATAGTGCTGGCCGTTCCAGTGCCATCGATCGACGATATTCAGGTTCTCGGCAAAACGTAGAGGGAGACCCGCACTCGGCATGATTCCGCCACTGAAAAAGTGACGGCTCATCCAGTCGCCGGGACCCTTGTCAATATACTCATAGGGTGTGCTGCGATGACAGAACACGTGCATGAAGAATCGGCCGTTTGGTAGCAGCCATTGATCAATACGACGGAATAATTCGCCGTAGTTTCTCATGTGCTCGAACATTTCGATCGAGACCACGCGATCGAACTTCAAATCCGTTTCGAAATCATTCATGTCGCAGACGATCACATCGATATTATTCAACGACCGCTGTTCAGCCTGGCGACGGATGAAGTCACGCTGCGAGCTTGAGTTGGATACGCTGGTAACTGATGACCTGGGAAAGTGTTCCGCTATCCACAACGAAAGCGAACCCCAGCCGCAACCCAGATCGAGGACACGCATACCATCCTCAATTCCGGCCCGGATAACGCTAACGGCAAGTGCAGCACGTTCAGCCTGCTCAAGGTCTTCGACACCCGCTGGCCAGTAACAGCAGCTGTACTTCAGGCTGTCACCCATTACGTGGGAAAAAAACTCCGCCGGGACTTCATAGTGCTGTTCGTTGGCCACGTCCGGCACGAGCGCAATCGGCGACTCATTCATCATCCTGACGAACTCGTTCTCAGTCGAGGCGGCAAACTCGAGGTCACCGGAGTGAATCTCCTTACGCTTGTTTTCAAGCAGCCTGCGGATGCCGGCGCGAATTACAGTGTCCGGCACAAGGCCGGATTCAGTCCAGCTCACCGCTTTTTCAGTTATGGCGCTCATCGCGTCCTCCAAAATCCTATGGCCAGAAATATACGGAGGGGCCCAATCATCAACAATGGCTCTACAAGGCTTGTTACATTCGCTTACAAATAGACGCACTTCAGTTAATTACTATTACGTCCTCATTGACTTTGGGTGTTTTGACTATGAAACCCGTCCTGCTATGGTTTCGACGAAATCTTCGACTTTTGGACAACGCCGCGCTAATCGCGGCGGCGCAGTCTGGTAAGCCAGTTATCCCGCTGTATGTCCTTGACGAACAGGATATCGGCGGTGCGAGCCGATGGTGGCTGCACCACAGCCTTGAAGCGCTTGATCGGCAGCTTCGGGATTTAGGCTCATCGTTGGTGCTGCTGAGAGGGCGACCCGATGCAGTACTGAAACAGGTCTGCGAAGAAACGAACGCCGGCGCGATTTACTACGCACGCCGATACGAACCCGTAAGCCGTCGCCAGGAAGATGAAATCGAAGAATGCCTGGCAGAAACAGTCGACATCCATGCATTCGACGATGGCCTGCTTCATGGACCGACCTCGGTAATGACACAAGCGGGGACGCCGTTTCGCGTTTTCACGGCATTCTGGAAAGCAGCGCGCAATTTACCTGAACCCGAGCAGTCGCTGGGAATTCCGGCTTCGTTACATTTTGTACCGACCAATCAATCGTCAATGCAACTGGACGAACTGGAACTGTTACCTACACGACCGAACTGGGCGAAAAAACTACACGACACCTGGGTCCCGGGTGAGTCCGCCGGGCTGGACCGACTCGACGAACTGGACTCGGTTGCCGATGGCTACGATGAACATCGCGACAGGCCGGACCTGGACGCTACAACGCGGTTGTCACCGCACCTGCATTTTGGGGAAATCAGTGTACGGCAGGCCTGGCACGCCATCCGGCAGCTTGAGCACCGGCTCCTGTCGTCAAAAGGCAGTGCGGCAATACTGCGGCAGTTGTATTGGCGGGAGTTCAGCAGCTACTTGCTTTACCACTCACCCACTCTGGCGTCCAAACCATTGCGTGAAGAATTCGAGCACTTCCCCTGGTCCCAGGATGAAGCCCGCCTGCGTGCCTGGCAGCGGGGATTGACCGGCTTTCCCATTGTCGACGCGGGCATGCGACAGCTTTGGCAAACAGGCTGGATGCACAATCGCGTCCGCATGATTGTCGCGTCGTTCGTCGTGAAGGATCTGCTTATTCCATGGCAGGAAGGTGCGGCCTGGTTTATGGATACACTCGTCGATGCGGACCTCGCCAACAATTCGGCGAGCTGGCAGTGGGTCGCCGGATCCGGCACTGATGCCGCGCCCTACTTTCGAATTTTCAACCCAACGCTGCAACAGAAAAAGTTTGATCCCCATGACCGCTATATTCGTCGCTGGATCCCGGAACTCGGTGACAACAAGATGGGCGATTACCCGGCGCCCATCGTTGACCATGGCGTTGCCAGGCAAGCCGCCCTGGATGCCTACGCTGAAGTCAAAGGCAAGCGCACCTCGAAACAGGCGCCCTGAACGTCGGTCTCCAGTAGCGTAAGGGTTCCTCCGTGTGCCTTCGCAACCAGCGTCGCGAGGTACAGGCCCAACCCGGTTCCGCCGGACTCTCGGGCACGCGATGGATCACCACGATAAAATGGCTCGCCGATATGCGCTGCCTGGTCCTTCGACAGACCCGGGCCGCGATCCGCCACGGTGATTACGAGTTCCTGGCCTTTAGAGGAGACCCGGACATGAACCGGCCCGTCCTCGGCTTTCGAATAACGCAAGGCGTTACCAACCAGATTTTTCAGCAGCAAGGTGATCCGCGCTTCGTCGATCGACACAACCAGTGCATGCTCGGGCAAGTCAAGCTGCACTCGACCGACATCGCGAGAAAAGTAGTTCGCAATGAGCTGCTCAGCCTCCAGCAGTGCGACGACAATCTTCTCCATCTCGGAGATTTCCGCTTTAAGGCTCTCGACATTCTCGGACTCATCGAAGAACTCCAGGCCGAGTCGCATTCTCGACAATGGCGTGCGCAACTCATGACTGATTCCGAGCAACAACGCGCGCTTCGCGTCGAGCATACGCTGCACATCGCCAGCCATCTTATTAATGTCGGCAGCGAGATCGCCTAGCTGGTCATGTCGAATTCGGGTAATGCGAAAATCGAAATTGCCGCGACCGATGTGCTCCGCGCCAGCGCGAATTGTCCGAATGGGCCTAAATAGCCAGGTGACCGCGGCGAAGGCAGCGATCAATAGAAACAGTCCGAGACCAATGACGAGTGGCACCAGCGCAGGCCCGTCGGATACGTCTGAAATCCGCGGAGTGGATACAACAATCTGGTAGCCACCCTGACGTATACGCAGAAAATCATGATCATTGAAATTCGCGAAATCCACACCCTGCAACTCATCAACCCATGCACCGGGGCTGTCGCTGAATATCGGACTACTTGAGAACTCGAGCTGTTCTAGCCGAGGAAA
>JAUHYO010000425.1 GCA_030426325.1 Gammaproteobacteria bacterium
AGCAACATGATCGCCGCTTTAAAGTCGTTGCCGAGTTTTTCCACGAAGCGACAGATCGCACGAAGCGTGCGATCGTGCGGCTTACTCGAGGCAATCATCTCGAGCACCTTGTTCTGCGCATAGGCCAGCGCCTCTTCGCGCTTGCGTTCGGCAATGTCGGTAATGCTGACGCGAATCAGTCGTTGATGATCCGAAGGCAAACGGCTGAAGCGTACTTCGCAGGGAAATTCCCTGCCGTCCGAGTCCTGGTGCATCCATTCGAAGCTCGGGTGCCCGCCCTCGAGCGCCCGGTCAATGAATCCACGGCGAACTCCGAACGATGGTGTCCCGTCGGGCTGCACCGCGGGACTGATTGCTTGTGGGCCAATACTCAATAGCCGCGCCCGGGACAGATTAAACAGGGTGCAGGCATTGTCGTTGGCATCGGTAAACACGTTCTGGTCGACATCGAAAACAATTATGGCCTCGGGGGCGTTCTCGACCAGCGCACGATATCGCTCTTCGTTCTCGCGAAGTGCGCTTTCGGTTTGCTTGCGGTCGGTTACATCGCGCAGGCTGATAACGTAAATCTCGCCGCCGCTTGTATCCAGGCTACTGGCGTTAATTTCAGCCACAAACCGGTTGCCGTCGGCACGAACCGCATCCACTTCACCGTCGACCAGGTCAAAGTTCGTGTCTTCAAGGTCCGAGGTATAGGCATCGAGGAAATCCGCCATCGGCTGGTCTTTGGCGGCCGGCAGCAGGTTTGCGATGCTCGAGCCGATGAGCTGGTCCTTGGTCAGGCGGAAATAACGCGTACAGACCTTGTTGCAATTGCGGATGATGCCGTCGGATCCGACCGTCAGCAGGGCCTCGGTAACGCTGTCGAAAATGGCTTCAATTGGCGCTGCGGTATTGGAATGCGCGGCAGTCCGGACGGACTGCGTGATCGTCGCTTCCATTTTGTCATAATGCTGGTCGATCAGTGACAGGAGTTCGACGAACCCGGGCTTGGTGATACCAGATGCCTCAGTCGCCGCTTTAATCCTGTCGCGTAAGTCCTTTTGCATTGGCCAGTTTGTCCTGCAACCTGACCGATGACTCTAATAATATGTTGCCTTTAGAACTGTGATCTGACTTCAATTCTGGAAAATAATTTGGGAAAATTTTCCCTTTTTTAAGGCCTCAGTCGCCGCTGAGCACGCGCACCGATTCGCCGTTTTCATCGGTTTCTACCCGCCCGTGAGGCTGCAATTCGCGGGTTCCGGTGCCCACCTGGATGGGGACCGCAGTGACAGTCGACGTTGTGCCGGTTTCGTCCTCAAACGACACACTGACATTCAGATAGAAGCGCCCTTCTCGCTGTGGAATCACCGTAACCTGCTGCTGCAGCGATTTTTCGTTGTCGGCGAAATCCAGTCGCACGCTCGCGGGCTGCGATTCGGCCAACGTCATCGACGTCGCGTCGTTAATCCGGTAGTTGAGATTCACCGGCCGCGGTCCCAGCGATGTGGCGACTCTCAGATCGACAACGACCGGGCTGCCCACGATGGGGGTACCGATAATCCGGTAGCTAATGCTGTAAGGCGAGCCCGGCTTGCTGACGGTGCCGGTGTAATCATCGCCACCGGGTTTGAAACTGACGTCAGGTGCCGTCTTGGCAAGCTCGACCGCATCCTCTTGTGCGGTTTGCCTGGCGCCCTCATTGCCACAGGCAGCGAGGCCCATTCCCGTTATTGCAAGGCCGGCAATGTTGATCAATGTTTTTGATGCAGTCATTTTTGTCACCCGTTTTGTGGCCATCCCTATGGCCCCATTGTTACGTCGAAGCAGACCTGGTCCGGAAAATCACTGGAGGCATCTTCATCCGAATAGCGCCATTCCTGCAAATCCATGATGTAGTTGCCCGCCGGCAGTGGATTGGTCGTAAACGTTTCCGCATCGTCGTCTCCACTGTTGCCAATGGCAACGAGCTGGGCACCCCGGAATATATACACGTCCGGGTCGCTGCGATCGCGGATCACATCCGGCGGTGTCGGTGCCGGATCGCTCGTCGGCGGCGGTACCGGGTTGGCCGTCACCGAGACGTTATAGCTTGCGGTGCCGGTCGTCGTGAGCT
>JAUHYO010000095.1 GCA_030426325.1 Gammaproteobacteria bacterium
CTTCGATGCTGAAAGCCGGCGAGATACGATGCAGGAAGTAACCACCGAAAAGGTCGGTGTCGATCGTGCGAATATCCATTGCCAGCGCCGGTGTACCAGAGTTCGCTGTATCCAGTCGACCGGCAAACAGGACCAGGTGACTTTCGCCATTGGTCAGTGCATAGCTGAGGTCGTAACGATCCCGGTTCAGCTGCGACGGTCGAATCGTACCCGACGGCGTTTTTACGTCATTACCGTTATCGAGCTCAGCGAGTAGCGAGAATCGATGCGTCGAATCCGATACTGTAATTCGGCCCGCCGATGTCGTGACGTCGCCATTGTTGGAATAACGGCTTCCGGCGAAGCCTGAAATCCCAAAGTCATGGCCACCGAACTGGCCACGATTTAGCGTGGCTGTCACGTGACCACCGATCGACTCCGGTGCCGAAGAGACGCTGGCAATGCCGCGATCGACGACGATTGATTCTGTGATCAAGGGAGAAACGTAGGACAATGGGGCGTCCATGGCATTGGGACCTCCCGATACAACGGTATGGTGGTCAATAGTGACCGCCACTCGGTCGCCATACATGCCGCGATACTGCGCGATGCCGGCAAGAGCGCCATTTCGATTGACATCCGCGCCGGGAATGTCTTTCAAGCGCATTGCGGTGTCGACCGCGAACTGGCTGGCTACGGCGAGGTCAGGATGATCCTGAGAGTTTGCGTGTTCTGCGACGATAATTTCATTCAGCGTTTCGATATCCTCGCGAGTTCTGTCGGCAGCATTGGTCGCGCTCGCACAGATAACTAGCAGCATCGCAGCTGCTATGTTTCGATAGTTCATTCTTGTTCTCCTGAGTAACAGAATCAAGACAGGCCAGGGGCCTGTCGCAATGGCTGATCCAGTTATTCAGGCTGGCGGTGCTCGCGAGAGATATCCTCGTAAGGCGACAAGTGCGGGGGGCGTTCCAATCGTCGGAACTACGGCAACCGGGGGCAGGGCGTCATGAATTTCGATTGCTGGCTGGTCGAGCCCAATCGCGGAAATCAGGAGGTGGCCGAAGTCGCAGAGGTCGGCCGCCTGCTCGCCTGATTGCGCATTCGCCGGGTCGTGATGATGGTGATGCGAGCCACTGCTGGAAAAAGTAAACCCAGCCGGCAGTTGGTCGGGGCAAAGTTCAAACAGGTGCCCGCTACCAAGAGTCGATGGCATGTAGCCAAGCGGCACAATCGCTCGCAACGCCAAGCCTGCCAATAGCAGCAAAATCGTCAAGTGCCAGGAGGATCGTCGAAGCATCACGAGAATGAGTCTAATGGATTTCAATCCATTCCGGAAACGACCGGCTGGCAGGGCCACAGCAAATTAAGTGGGTTATACGAACGGTAGTGGTCTCGAAGACCACAAGCCGGACTATGAAGATGAAGAGAAAGATGGTCGGGGTGAGAGGATTTGAACCTCCGGCCCCTGCCTCCCGAAGGCAGTGCTCTACCAGGCTGAGCTACACCCCGAACGCGCGCAATGATACACAGTCAGGCTCTGCAGAGAAAGCCTAATCGCGGGGCGCGAACAGGCAGGTTTGCAGCTCTTTTTCCGGGATTTCGTCGAGCCACTCAGGCTTTCTGAAGTTGCGCTTGATGCCGCGAGCCAGTTTGCCGATCTGCAATCCGTCGACAATTCGATGATCAAAAGTGCCCGTCAGCGGCAACATTGTGCGAATTTGGATTTCGCCATTGCGCACAACGGGTTTGTCCTCAATCTTGCCGAGCACGATAACCGCAGGGACTTTCGCCGCCGGCATCAGCGACGTCATGCCGGTATTCAGCCCGAAGCTGCCAATGTCGGAGACAACGAATGAGCCAAAACTGTCGGCCGACAGCCCGAGCGAGCGAATTCGCAGGCCCATATCGACGGTAATCCATTTCAGGAATCGGAACGCCGGTCGCCGTAGAGGCCAGGGGATGCTGTTCAGCAAGTACTTGTTTCTGACGGTTTTCGATTCTTTGCCGGCGCGATTGTGCTCGGCGCCGGCGCGTATCTCGGCGGCAATCGAGGTCACTGACTTCGCATGTGCGTCTTTGATCAACACCGCGGCGACACCTTCGCCGCCGCCTATTGCAACCGGCACGGTGACATCAATACGCTCACGGCCAACCACGCCGCCCCGCCGTATAAAACAATTCATTTCCGGGACATCGAACGCAACGGCACGCGCCAGTACCGCCGTCGCCAGGTGTGTCATTGTGATCTTGACGCCTTCGCCGCGTTTCGTGTCCAGGAATCGCCTGGCATCCGTGACGTCAATATCAAGCGTTCCGTAAACGCGGGAATCGGTTGGTGTAGTGTAGATGGCGGCAGCGGTGACGCGCCACGGCGTATTGAACTGATCCATATCAGGAGCGACGCTGAACCGAGAGCTCGGCGATCTGTACCAGTGCCTGACGATGCTCGGACGGGGGCAGGGGGCTGAGTGATGCGATCGCCTGGTCCGCAGCCTCGCGGGCTTTGCCCGCCGTGTACTGCAGCGCGCCAGTCGTGTGAATGATTGATGTGATTCGGTCCAGCTGGTCGAGGCCGCCTTCGATAATCGCGTCGCGAATAATGGTCCGCTCGCCGTCCGAGCAATTTTGCATCGCGTAAATCAGGGGCAGGGTGGCCTTGCCTTCGGCGAGATCGTCACCGATATTCTTGCCCAGTTCCTGGGGCGACGCGTCATAGTCGAGTGCATCGTCAACCAATTGAAATGCGGTACCGAGGTGACGGCCGTAATCCGCCATCGAGGACTCGATGGCCGAATCCTGGCCGCAGAGCACCGCAGCGATTTGAGAACCAGCCTCAAACAGCCTTGCCGTCTTGCGATAAATGACCTGTCGATAATCGTCTTCGGTCGTTTCCGGGTCATGCACGTTCATCAATTGCATAACCTCGCCAGCCGCGATCGTATTGGTGGCATCGGCCAGAATCCGCATGATGTGCATGTCGTTAATGTCGACCATCATCTGGAATGCCCGGGAATAGAGGAAATCGCCGACCAGCACGCTTGCCTGGTTGCCGAATACGGTATTGGCCGAATCCTTGCCGCGCCGTCGCGATGACGAATCGACGACGTCGTCGTGCAACAGGGTGGCCGTGTGGATGAATTCGATAATCGCGGCCGCCCGAACATGCTGGTCGCCCTCGTAACCCAGCGCGCGCGCTGCCAACAGCACGACCAGCGGTCGCAGTCGCTTGCCACCGCTCATGACAATGTATTGCGATACCTGCGAAACGAGCGCGACATCGCTTTCGAGGCTGGTGGCGATAAGTTCGTCGACGGCCCGCCTGTCGTCAGCGGCGAGCTCTGCTATGTCATCGAAATTAATCGGAGCGCGTGATTGTTCGGCGGCGTGCATGAGATGCGTGATAATGCCTGAACGGCGCGTAATTGGCGACATTCGTGGCCGGATTTCGGCCGGTTTTTCGAGGCTGCAAGTGTTTGAAATCAGGCTAAATTTTCGCACGCCCTGCCGTTGACCCGGGGCGGCGGAATCTATAGAATTCCCGCTCTTTCGTGGCACCCGCCAGTGAATCGCCTGCGCGGCAATTCGACAGGGCCACAAAAAAGCCTGATTTCTCAGTGGGTTGCGATTTAGCGGTCCACGCAATGGAGCAAACATAATGTATGCGGTTTTTCGCACCGGCGGCAAACAGTACCGCGCGGCAAAAGGTGATGTCCTGCGTCTCGAAAAAATTGAGGCGGATGAGGGCGCAACAATCAAGTTCGATGACGTCCTGTTGATCGGTGAAGGCGCCGATATCAAGGTCGGCAATCCTCTGCTGTCCGGCAGTTCAGTCAGTGGCAAAGTGGTCCGCCAGGGCAAGAGCAAGAAAGTACCGGTGGTCAAGTTCAAACGACGCCAGAACTATCTTCGCCAGGGCACGCATCGCCAGTTCTTTACCGAGGTAGAGATCACCGCAATTAGCGGTAGCGGCGCGAAGAAAGCGGCTGACGAAGCTCCGGTCGAGAAAAAAGCGGCGCCGAAGAAAGCTGCGACCAAGAAAGCAGCCCCCAAAAAGGCCGCGGCAAAGAAGACAGCGTCAAAAAAGACGGCGTCCAAAAAGAAAGTTGCCAAGAAAAAGGCAACAGACTAAAACCCAGGATTAACGAAGCCCGGCGCTTGGCCGGGTGATGAAACTGACAGGTACAGTACAGTGGCACATAAAAAAGCAGGCGGTAGTACAAAGAACGGTCGCGATTCGGAGAGTAAACGCTTAGGCGTCAAGATTTTCGGTGGCCAGAAAATTATTGCCGGGAACATCATTGTTCGCCAGCGTGGCACGCGCTTCCATCCGGGCGTTAACGTCGGCCTGGGACGCGACCACACCTTGTTCGCGAAAAAAGACGGCTTCGTTAAGTTCGAACGCAAAGGTCCCAAGAAGCGGCAATTCGTCAGCGTCGTCGACGCGTCGTAAGACCGGGCCTTGCCCGCGATTGCGTGGCCCTTACAGCAGCAGTCATGAAGAGCCCCGCCACCGCGGGGCTTTTTACTATGGAAATCACACGATAGAGCCCCGATGAAATTCGTCGACGAAGCAACGATACGCGTACAAGCAGGCAACGGCGGACACGGTTGCCTGAGCTTTCGTCGTGAGAAATACGTCGAGCGTGGCGGCCCGGATGGCGGTGACGGTGGTCACGGCGGCAGTGTCTACCTGGTTGCCGACGACTCGCTGAATACGCTGGCGGATTTCCGAGTTGCCCGAAAATTTAAAGCGGAAAGCGGCGAAGGCGGGTCCGGTCGCAACAAAACCGGCCGGTCCGGTAATGATCTTGAAGTTCTCGTTCCCATTGGGACGACCGTCTGCGACGTCGATACTCGTGAAATTATCTGTGACCTGACTGAACCGGGTCAGCGGCAGAAAGTCGCAGAAGGCGGTCGAGGTGGACTCGGCAACACGCGATTCAAAAGCAGCGTCAATCGCGCACCTCGCAAAACCACCAATGGCACCCAGGGAGAGGCCAGGCATCTCAGTCTCGAACTGAAGGTGCTCGCCGATGTCGGCCTCCTGGGCATGCCCAACGCGGGCAAGTCGACGCTGATATCGGCCATGTCACATGCCAGGCCGCGCATTGCGGATTATCCATTTACCACGCTGCATCCCAACCTGGGCGTCGTCCGGGTCGGTCGCCTGCAAAGTTTTGTCATGGCGGACGTGCCGGGTCTTATCGAAGGCGCGTCAGACGGAGCGGGGCTCGGTATTCAGTTTTTAAAGCACCTGCAGCGCACCGGCTTGCTGTTGCATGTCGTCGATATAGCGCCGATGGATCCCAATGTCGATCCGGCACACGAGGTTGCCGCTATCGCTGCCGAACTTCGGAAGTTTTCAGAAGAACTCGCTGCCAAACCGCGATGGCTTGTGATCAACAAGATCGACCTGTTATCCGACGATGATCGCAAAGCGGCGAGAGACACGATGTTGCAGGAACTGAGTTGGACAGGGCCGGTGTTTGAAGTCAGCGCGGCGAGCGGCGAAGGAACGCAGGCACTCGGTCAGGCAATCATGCAGGAACTGGATCGCCTGAAAGCCAAAGCGCACGAGGATGACGACTACGACCCTGCGGCCGCATAGTCCGCTCGTCATCTTCTGAAATTTGAGCACGAAAAAAGCCGGGTACGCGTCAAGCGTACCCGGCTTTTCTGAATCTGGCAGGAACCGATGCTGCTTTAGGCAGAAAGTGCCTTGATTCGCGCGTTCAGGCGGCTCTTATGTCGCGCGGCCTTGTTCTTGCTGACGATGCCTTTGTTGATCATGCTGTCAATGGTCGGTACCGCCAACTTGTAGGCGGCCGTTGCGGCGGCGCTGTCGCCAGCCTCACAGGCATTCACAACATTCTTGATAAGTGTACGCATTCTGGAGCGCAGACCCATGTTGTGCTTGCGGGTTTTCTCCGCCTGGCGGGCGCGCTTCTGAGCTGATTTGATATTTGCCACTGGTTTTTCCGTGTCCTGCTCTCAAAGAGCCGCGTATTATTCGTGCCCGGAGGTTGATTGTCAATGGCTTAAGCGCGGGACTTTTCGTGCACCATAACATTCTTTGTAAATCACTGATTTTATGACTATTTTGGGCTAAACTCGGCGCCGCTATGAAAGACAGAAAAGAAAGCACAGGTCGCGGTTTGGCGTTAAAAGCGTCGATCGTGAGCGGCATGACGCTGGTATCGAGAATTCTCGGTGTGATGCGGGACATCGTGTTTGCCCGGTATTTCGGTCCTGGCATATTGCTGGATGCATTCCTGGTTGCACAGCGCATCCCGAACATGTTGCGACGCTTTTTTGCGGAGGGTGCGTTTTCGGCAGGGTTCGTGCCGGTCATGGCGCGGTATCGAGAGAATCACAGCGAAGAGGAGGCCCGAGAATACATCGATGCGATGGCAGGGACCTTCGGGATCATTCTGTTCGCGGTAACCCTGGTCGGCGTCATTGCATCTCCGCTGCTGGTCATCGCTGTCGCTCCCGGTTTTATCGGTGACGGCGGCGACTTTGACCTCGCGGCGCTGATGCTGAAATTCACGTTTCCCTACCTGTTCTTTATTTCATTGACGGCATTTGCCGGGGGTGTCCTGAACACCTACGGGCGGTTCGGTATTCCGGCTTTTACACCGGTGATCCTCAATGTTGTCCTGATCGCCGCGGCAATCTGGTTGTCGCCGCTGCTGGACGAACCAATCATGGCCCTGGCGTACGCAATTTTCATTGCCGGCCTGTCGCAGTTGCTGTTTCAGTTTCCGGCCCTGGCGCAAATCCGGGTTTTTCCACGACCAAAGTGGCGGCCGAAGAACGACGGCGTTAAACGCGCATTTAAACTGATGCTGCCCGCAATTTTCGGTTCGTCCGTAGCGCAGATAAACGTCTTGATCAGCGGCATCGTTGCATCGCTGTTGCCGATCGGCAGCATCAGTTACCTGTATTTTTCAGATCGCTTGATGGAATTTCCGCTGGGATTGTTTGGTATTGCGCTTGCCACGGTAACCTTGCCGCACCTGTCGCGCCTTTGGGCCAGCGAAGATAGCCAGACCTTTTCCGATACGCTGGACTGGTCGATGAAGCTGGCTGTCCTGATCGCGGTACCCGCAGCCATCGGTTTGACCGTCCTCGCCGGCCCATTCGTTACGACGTTGTTCTATAACGAGACATTTGACGCATTCAAAGTCGAAATGACCGTGATGGCGCTGCAGGCATACGCTATTGGCCTCGTGGGTTTTTCCTTTGTCAAAGTGCTGGTTCCCGCCTTTTTTGCCCGCGAGGACACCCGGACGCCGGTGCGCATCGGCATTATTTCGCTGTTGGTGAATCTCGCCCTTGGCATATCCCTGGCCTGGTATCTGAGCCAAAGCGGATTTAGTGGTCCGCATGTCGGACTTGCCGTTGCCACATCAGCTGCCGCAATGCTGAACGCGCTATTGCTCTACCGGGACTTGCGGCGGGCTGGCGTCGTGACGCATGGCAACGGCTGGCCGAGACTTTTGCTGCGCGTGTTCTGTGCGAACACCGCGATGGGTGTCGTACTCGTGGTGCTCAATCGATCGGCGAACTGGTGGTTCGATGCAGCATCGCTGACGCGAGTTGGCTGGTTGACCGTTACCGTTGTTGCAGGTGCCGGTGCCTATTTCCTGGTACTCGGAGTGCTTGGCATGCGCGTCGCAGATTTCAGGTTGAAGCAGCGCTGATATGCGGCTAGTCAGGCATCTATCCGATCTTCCGCACTCCGCGCTGGCCAACGGCAGCGTGGTGACGATCGGCGCATTCGACGGCTTGCACCTTGGGCACCAGGAACTGCTGGACGCCGTCATCGAGCGATCAAAGTCCAGCGGATTGCCTTCTGTCGTGATGAGTTTCGAGCCGACGCCACGCGAATTTTTCTCGGGTAATCACCCGCCAGCAAGACTGATGCGGTTTCGCGAGAAATTTGAGTCGCTCGAACAGTACGGGATCGACGTATTCTTTTGCCCGAGGTTCAGCCGGGAAATGCGGGCTATTACTGCCGACGCGTTTGTCCGCAAGATTCTGGTACACGGGCTTAATACCCGGCAAATAATCGTCGGTGACGACTTTCGTTTTGCCAGTCGCCGAGAGGGTTCGATTGACACACTTCGGCGATGCCAGGCGGCGCTGCAATTCGAGATTCAGCAGATTCCGAGTCTGCGCGTCGATGGCGTTCGTGTCAGCAGTACTGCAATCCGACAGGCCTTGGGCGGTGGCAATGTGCCGCTGGCGACGGCAATGCTGGGCCGGCCGTACCGCATGTCAGGCCGTATCGTCAAAGGTCGCCAGGTCGGCCGTACGCTGGGTTATTCGACTGCGAACGTCGATCTGCGGCGACGGCAGTCGGCGGTAATGGGGATCTACGCCGTCCGTGTCGAAGGCCTGCCAGAGGGGCCGCTGAATGGCGTCGCCAGTGTGGGCACGCGCCCGACATTCAATCTCACCAAGCCACTGCTCGAAGTACACCTGTTTGACTTTGACCGGGACATTTATGGCGCTTATATCCATGTGGATTTCATCGCACACCTTCGCGATGAGGTAAAATTCGATTCTGTTGACGACCTGATTGCGCAAATGCATCAAGATGCAGAAAATGCGCGATCGATTCTTGCAGCCAATGCAGCCTAAGAGGAAAGCACTTTGACCAAGCTTGAGGAAACCGGTGCGAGCAACGCGCGATTCGCAATATGGGCGGTCGTCGCTATTGTGATAGTGGTTGCAGACCAGCTTACAAAATGGGCGATTATCGAGTGGATTCCCCTGTATGACAAAGTGCCTATCAATTCATTCATCAACCTGACACACCAGAAGAATCCGGGTGCGGCATTCAGTTTCCTCGCGGATGCGGGTGGATGGCAACGCTGGTTTTTCGTTGTGTTGTCAAGCGTTGTGAGTACGGTAATCGGCGTGTGGTTGTGGCGTATTCGAAATGACGGCCACATGGTGTTGTCAGCAGGGCTGGCCCTGGTCTGGGGTGGGGCGGTGGGTAATTTGATTGACCGTGTCGTATTGGGTCACGTTACCGATTTTTTCCAGGTCTGGTTCGGTACCTGGGCTTTTCCGTCGTTCAATGTTGCTGACGCTGGGATCACCGTTGGTGCGGCGTTGCTGATTATCGATGCCCTGTTTTTCTCAGGGAGGGAAGAGCGGGCGGCTTCGTGATCAGCTGATCACAAAGTCGCCGCCTGTTCCTATCGCGTGCGCGTCCAGCAGTCGGCGTCCGGAGCGGATGTTCTGACGCCGGCGCCCGTTATCGAGAAAACGTTGCATTTACCGCCTTCCGCACCACCGAACTGATACGTCGCCGTTGCCGTGAAATCCGCGGTATCGGCCGCTGTCACGGTAACTACGTACGAACCCGAATCCGTCGTAAAGGTCGGCGTGGTCGGGAAGCCAAGCGCGGTCAGGTCCTGCGTGAACGAATTGTTCTGCAAGTACTGCCGTTCCTGGTTGGTCGCGATCTGCAATAGTGCCGCCTTGGCCTCATTTCGCTTCGCCCGCGCCGCGAATTCACGATAGCTCGGGTAACTCACCAGTGCGAGTAAAGCGATAATTACGACCACGATCATCAACTCGATCAGCGTGACGCCCTGCATGTTTTTACGAAGTTGCATTGTCAGTTCCTGAATATGGGTCGCTAGTCTATGCCGTCCTGGGTCCACAAGGTCCGAACCGGATTATTCGGGAAGCCCGGGTCGAAACATTCTACACCGACACAGCCCACCGGTTTGGGTGCACATTCGCTGCCCGTGCAGTTTTCTACCACCGGACTCGGGAAGTAGAACGTCGGTCGTACTGCAATACCGCCCTGTTCAAGCGTCTTGACGCGTGCGTCATCCGCCGCCTCCGGGCTGTCAATCGGAATACCGTGATCGTCGTCGACGACCGGATCACCGTTTGCCACGCTGACGCGATACAGCCTGTTCACACTGAGTCCGGCCTGGCAAGGATCGGTCGAGGAAACCGTCGGTTCGAAGGTTACGAAGTAGACGGAGTCATCGAATGTCTGCGAGTCAGACAGTACCTTCTGATTCGGCGGCAACGTCAGCTTCCAGCCCTTGCTGGTAACCGGAATTACCGTGTCGTACTTGCCCGCGACTTCAACCAGGTCACCGTGTGTTACCGGTGTGTAGGAGTTGTAAGCGGCTTGCGTCATACGACTGAAGACGTTTGGATCACGAATCGAGTAGAACGTGTCCTCCGCGCTGTTGTCCAGCGGGTGGGCACGGTAGCCACTGCCAATGCTGATCGCCAGGAAGCGCTGACTGTAGTTGTCGTCCACAAACATTG
>JAUHYO010000096.1 GCA_030426325.1 Gammaproteobacteria bacterium
CTTTCCAGATCGGCTTCCTGATCTTTATCCCGTTTCTTGTCATCGACCTGGTGGTTTCCAGCGTATTGATGTCGATGGGCATGATGATGCTGTCGCCGATGCTGATCTCACTGCCGTTCAAAATCATGCTGTTTGTGCTGGTCGATGGCTGGGCACTTTTACTCGGCACGCTGGCCTCCAGTTTTTATACCTAGGACGACGCGATGACACCGGAAATGATTACAACAATCGGGCAGCAGGCACTTTGGGTGACGATGATGATTGCGTCGCCGTTGCTGCTTTCTGCACTCGCTGTCGGCTTGCTGGTTGGCATGTTTCAGGCGGCGACGCAGATCAACGAAATGACACTGAGCTTCATACCGAAGCTCCTGGTCCTGGTACTGGCGCTGGTTGCAGCCGGACCCTCGATGCTCAGCGTTATCGTCAACTATACGCGCCAGTTAATGGAGCAAATTCCTGCCCTCATCTCGTAATTACGGGAAAGGATTCGAAATGTTAGTGAACTACGAAAATGAATATCGAAATCGCAATAGGACCACTGATCGAAACCCTCTCGACGTACATCTGGCCGTTCGTGCGGATTGGAGCCTTTCTGATGGTGATGCCACTGGTGGGCGGGAGCTTCGTTCCGCTTCGGATCCGATTGCTGCTGGCCATTGTATTGACAATCGTCATCGCGCCGACAGTGCCCGCTACAGCGACTCAGGATGTGTTGAGTGCGGCGGGTCTGGTCACGATGACTCAGGAGATCGGGATTGGCGTCGTGATGGGATTCTTAGTGCAGCTTGTCTTCGACGCGATCGCGCTCGGCGGGCAGGTGATCGGCATGAGCATGGGTCTTGGTTTTGCAGTGTTCCTGGATCGGGCGCGGGGCGTCAGCGTTCCGGTATTGGGCCAATTGTTCATGATGCTCGGTATGCTGATTTTCCTCGCACTGGACGGCCATCTGGCAATGATCCAGTTGCTGGCGATGAGCTTCCAGGCCTGGCCAATGTCGCAGCAGGGCCTGACGCTGCCGATCGTCGAGGAACTGCTCGCGTGGACGTCAAATCTGTTCGTGTTCGGACTGAAGATCGCGTTACCGGCGATAACCGCGTTGCTGGTCGTGAATCTTTCCTTCGGGGTCATGAGCCGCGCAGCACCGACGCTGAACCTGTTCGCGGTTGGCTTTCCCGTTGCGATGTTATTGGGATTCGCGGTCATTTTTCTAAACATGGGAGTGCTGGTCGAGAACGTGTCGAGTTTTCTCGCGATTTCGATATCAGCGATCTCATCACTGCTTGAAAACTAGACTGAACTGAGGACGACAGACCGAAGTGGCGGACGAGGCACAACAGGACAAGACCGAACAAGCGACTCCCAAGCGTCGTGATGACGCGCGCAAAAAGGGCGACGTACCGCGGTCACGTGAACTGACGATGACGGGTGTCATGTTGTCAGGCGCGGGCGGTCTGTTGTTGTTGTCAGCGCCAATGGGCAAAGACCTGCTCGCTGCGTTCGGCCAGGGTTTCGTGATCGAACGTGATGTCATTTTCGATCCATTGCTGATGGGACCGGCGTTCGCCGAGATCGCCGGCAAGGGCATGTTAAGCCTGTTGCCTTTTGGCATTTTGTTGTTGCTCGCTGTTTTTCTTGGAGCGACAGCGATTGGTGGCTGGTCGTTCAGCATGAAAGCCGCGAGTTTCAAAACGGAACGATTGAACCCATTGAAAGGCCTGAAACGCATTTTCAGCGCCAATGCACTGAATGAACTGGTCAAGGCGCTGGCGAAGTTCTCATTGGTAGCGGTGATTGCCGTGGCCTGGCTATGGGGGTCGACCGATGACTTGCTGTCCCTGGGGCGTCAACCCGTCGAGCACGCGATTGGCAGTGCGCTCAAATTATGCGGTATATCGCTGCTCGTCGTCAGTACTGGTCTGATTCTCATCGCCGCCGTCGATGTGCCGTTTCAGCTGTGGCAGTACCAGAAAAAGCTGCGCATGACGCGGCAACAGGTGAAAGACGAATTCAAGGAAACCGAAGGCCGCCCTGAGGTCAAGTCACGGATACGGCAATTGCAACAACAAATCGCCGCGCGCCGCATGATGGAAGAACTGCCGACGGCCGACGTTGTTATCACCAACCCGACGCATTTTGCCGTCGCGCTGAAGTACGACCAGAACAGCGCCGGGGCACCGCGCGTTATTGCGAAGGGCAAGGACCTGCTGGCCAAACGAATTCGCGAAGTTGCCAGCGAACACGGCGTTCCGCTGTTCTCGGCTCCGCCACTGGCCCGTGTTTTGTTCAGGACCACCGAAATTGGTGACGAAATTCCGGCACCACTGTACACGGCTGTTGCACAGGTGCTCGCCTACATATTCCAGCTCAACGAAACATTGCGTCCGGGACAAAAGCGTCCGGAGGCACCCGTACCAGACATCAATGAGGACGATTTTCCCGGGCCGGGAAAAGCTCGTCGAGTAGACACCGATGGCGAATGATTTGAATAAGAATTTTATTGCGGACGTAATCCAGGGACTCGGCATGCCGGTTTTGCTGCTGGCAATCCTCGCGATGATGATGATTCCGTTGCCGCCGATGGCGCTGGACATCCTGTTCACTTTTAATATTGCGCTTTCGCTCGCGATATTGCTGACGACGGTGTACGTCAAACGGCCATTGGAGTTCGGCGTTTTTCCGACCGTCCTGCTGGTGGTTACTCTGCTCCGGCTGGCGTTGAATATTGCATCGACCCGTGTTGTATTACTCAACGGTCACAGCGGTACCGCTGCGGCAGGCGAGGTCATCGAGGCCTTCGGTGAATTCGTCGTGGGCGGCAACTATGCCGTCGGTCTCGTCATCTTTGCCATTCTGGTCATTATCAATTTCGTCGTCGTGACGAAAGGCGCAGGACGCGTATCCGAAGTATCGGCGCGTTTCACACTTGATGCGATGCCTGGCAAACAGATGGCGATCGATGCCGATCTCAATGCCGGCGTAATCGACCAGGAAGAGGCGCGTTTGCGGCGCCAGGAAATCGGCGAGGAGGCGGATTTCTACGGTTCGATGGACGGTGCCAGCAAATTCGTTCGCGGCGATGCGATCGCGGGCATCCTGATCCTGTTTATCAATATCGTCGGCGGCCTGATCATCGGTACATCGCAGCACGACCTGTCCCTGGGCGCCGCGGTTCACAACTACACCCTGCTGACCATCGGCGACGGCCTGGTGGCACAGATTCCATCGCTGCTGTTGTCGACCGCGGTTGCAATCATCGTCACTCGAGTTACCAAGTCACAGGATATGCGCCAGCAGGTCGCCTCGCAGCTGTTCAGCGATCCACGGACACTGATCGTCACCGGCCTGATCGTCGGCATCCTGGGCCTGATCCCGGGCATGCCGAACCTTGCATTCCTGAGCCTTGCCGGCCTTTGTGGATTTGCCGCTTTTCGCATGATCAACCGGCAGAAAATAGAACCGCCCCCGAAACCCCGTATTACGGACCCCGACGAGGCTTTGCCTGAGCTAAGCTGGCATGACGTCGATCCGGTCGACCTGATCGGGCTTGAGGTCGGCTATCGGCTGATACCGTTGGTCGATTCACAGCGCAATGGACCGTTGGTCGCACGCATCAAAGGCGTTCGCAAGAAACTGACCGAAGAACTCGGTTTCCTGATTTCACCCGTTCACATTCGCGACAACCTGGACCTGCAACCGAACGCATACCGTATTTCACTCGCTGGTGTCTCGATCGGTGAAAGCGAGGTCTATATCGAAAAAGACCTCGCCATCAACCCGGGGCAGGTGTTCGGCAAGATCGAGGGATTGGCGACCAAGGACCCGGCGTTCGGCCTCGAAGCGTACTGGATCGAAGCCTCCCAGCGCGAAGAAGCGCAGATGCTGGGCTACACCGTTGTCGATCCCGCAACCGTTGTTGCAACCCACCTGAGCCAATTGCTGCAATCCAACGCCCACGAACTGCTGGGACACGAAGAATGCCAGCAGCTACTGGATCGACTCGCGTCCGGGTCACCGAAACTGGTTGAAGAGCTGACGCCGAAGCTGCTGCCAATGAGCGTGATCACGCGGGTTTTGCAGAACCTGCTCGAGGAACACATTCCGCTCAAGAACATCCGGAAAATCGCCGAAACTTTGGCGGAGCACGGGTCACGCAGTCAGGATCCCGACGTTTTGTCCGCCGCTGTGCGCGTAGCGCTGGGGCGCTCAATCGTCCACAACGTAGCAGGGACGCGGCCTGAGCTGCCAGTTTTGACCCTGGACCCAGAGTTGGAACGAATCTTGAATGAGTCAGCACAGGAGACGGGAAATATTGGATTGGAGCCAGCCATGGTTGAACGACTGCATCAGTCGCTGACAGAGAAAGCGCAAAGCCAGGAAATCGCCGGCGAGCCGGCCGTATTGCTGGTCGCGCCGCAAGTGCGGCCGTGGATGTCACGCATGATGCGCAACATTCGCAACCTGCACGTACTGGCCTACAACGAAATCCCGGATGACAAACGAATACAGATGATTGCCGCCGTGAGTTAGACACGGCGGATGCGAATTAAGTGAAGCGCAAGGGTTAGGACAGCAAGAGCACCACGAACGAGCGAGCAAATGAAAGAGGAAACATCGTGAAAATCAAACGATATCTGGATAAGGACATGCGGCAAGTATTGCGCCGCGTACGTGAGGACCAGGGACCCGACGCGGTCATATTGTCCAACCGTCGCGTCGCTGACGGCATTGAAGTCATTGCAGCCATTGACTACGACGAGGCGCTGGTGCGGCATGCACTGGGCGACGCGCCCGGGGCCGATACGAAGCTCAACGGCGATACGTTTGCAAGCATCGCCGAAGACGATGTTGCAGAGTCGGAACCGGCGCGTGAAGTGATTGCAGCGGACATCCAGCCGGCTCCTGTGCCGCGTCTCGATGAATCTGCCGAAACGACGTCACAGTCGCTCGCGCTCGCCGACATGCAGTCCGAAATTGCATCAATGCGTGGCTTGCTGGAAACGCAGCTGTCCGGCCTCCTCTGGAAAGACAGTGCACGGCGTTTCCCGATGCGTGCGCAGGTTCTCAGAAACATGGCCCGCCTTGGGCTGGCGCCGGATGTCGCGAACACCCTCGTCAATCGCCTGGAGCCGATGACCGATCTCAAGAACCTCTGGACAACTCCGCTGTCCGCGCTGGCGACCCTGTTGCCAGTCGTTGATAACAAGCTGTTCGAAGAGGGCGGCACAATCGCGTTGATTGGTCCGACAGGCGTTGGCAAAACAACAACCATCGCCAAAATTGCGGCGCAGTTCGCGATGAACAACTGGGCCGATGACATCGCGCTGGTGAGTGCCGATTCCTATCGGATCGGAGCGAAGGAACACCTCACCGCTTTCGCGAACATCATCGGCGCCAAGGTCTATTCTGCAGCCAGTTTTGACGAGCTGTCCGAGACACTGGACAAGCTTCGCAACAAAAAGCTGGTCCTGATCGATACTGAGGGACGAAGTCAGCGTGACCGCGACCTGTCCAGCGCGCTGGCTGCGTACGGGCGCAATGCGGACCGGGTACGTTTTTACCTCACATTGTCTGCCGCAACACAGGAAGCAGCACTCGACGAAACCGTTCGCGAGTTCAACAAGGTGCCGCTGGAAGGTTGCATTGTGACCAAGATCGACGAAGCGGCACAACTCGGATGCATCATGAGCACGTTGATCCGAAACGACCTGCCTGCCGCATTCTTCTCCGACGGCCAACGTATTCCGGATGACCTGCACGGTGCAGCCCGGAAGAAACTCTGGCTCGTCAACCAGGCGGTCGACTGTCTGGAATCAAGTCGCGTCTGCGTCGATGAACGCACGATGGCCGAAAAATACTCACAACAGAGCGTCGCCAATGCCTAACGAAACTCAATTATCGGGCCTGCAGAGCAGGATTAAGCGCAAACCGGCAAAAGTACTTGCGGTCTGCAGTGGTAAAGGCGGAGTTGGCAAAACCAACGTTGCAACAAACCTTGCTGTCGCACTCGGCGGCCGCGGCCGGAATACCTGCCTGCTGGATGCCGACATGAGTCTTGCGAACGTCGACGTTCTGCTGGGCTTGCAACCCATATTCAATTTGTCGCACGTGGTGTCCGGCGAAGCCGATCTGCCAAGCACGATTCTCGGCGGACCAAATGGAATTCGTATTGTGCCCGCATCGTCCGGCAGTTTTTCAATGACTGATCTGCCGATTGCTGCACAGGTTGGAATTATCCAGGCCTTCAGCGCGCTGTCGAATCAGCCGGAAATTCTGGTTGTCGATACAGCGGCCGGCATTTCGCCGAAAGTTGCGCGCTTCGTGCAAGCTGCGCAACACCCGGTGGTTGTCGTCCACGACGAGCCCGCATCACTGACCGATGCCTATGCCCTGATCAAGGTTTTCAGTCAGAACTACGGCATCACTCATTTCCAGGTAGTCAGCAACAAGACACGCAATGCGGCCGAGGGCAAACACCTGTTTCGCAAGCTGTCGCGCGTTACGGATCACTATCTTGACGTCGTACTGCGCCATGCCGGCGATATTCCGGAGGATCGCTATCTGAAAAAAGCCGTTCAGGAACAACGCGCGGTCGTTGAAGCCTATCCACGCAGTGATTCCGGCCAGGCTTTTCAGGCACTGGCGGCCGCCATCGACGCATTGCCCCTCGCCCGTGAAGCAAGTGGCGGCATCGAATTCTTTTTCGAACGTCTACTGATGGCCGATTCGAACCGGCGAGGTAAGGTGGCATGAATACCTACACCAATCTGGCTGCAAGCAGCAGCTATTCCAGCGAAGACCTGATTACACAGCACGTCGAACTGGTCAAACGCATCGCACATCACCTGGCAGCGCGATTGCCATCGACGGTTGACGTCAATGACCTGACTCAATCGGGCATGGTGGGTTTGCTGGAAGCGGCGAGCAATTTCGATGCTTCCCGCGGCGCCAGTTTTGAAACCTACGCGGGGATCCGGATTCGCGGTGCGATGCTCGATGATATCCGCAAGCACGACTGGACGCCCAGGTCGGTACACCACAAGTATCGCCGCGTTACAGAGGCAATCAACGAAATTGAAGGTGAAACCGGCGAAGCGGCAAATCCCGAGGAGGTGGCACATCGTCTGGGTATCTCGATCGACGAGTATTACAAGATCCTTTCGGATAGCGCCTGCAGCCGTTTGTTCAGCTTTGAAGAAACGCTGGAAGAGCCGACGATGCAACGCAAGCCCCCATCGTCGGACACGCCGCGTCCTGACGAGGAACTCTACCAGGCACAGTTTCGTGAGCAGCTCGCGGGTTCGATCGACAAATTGCCTGAGCGAGAGCGCCTCGTGTTGTCACTGTATTACGAGCAAGAACTGAACATGAAAGAAATTGGAGCGGTTCTCGATGTATCCGAGTCCCGTGTCTGTCAGATTCACGGCCAGGCTGTCATGCGCTTGCGCGCGGCGGCAACGCGCTGGTGAGGGAGGAAGTCGAAATGTCGGACCTGTTCTCGGGAATTGGACGAATTGGGCCAACCTATCCGGTCAAGCCTGTGCTGCCAGCACAGAAAGATCGTGAACCAGGAAAGCGCCACAAGGAAGACCGCCAAAAGCCCGAGACCGAGGACCGGCACGACGACGATGACGAGAACAAACCAACTATAGATGAGCATGTCTGATGATTACCCTTGAAGCCCATTACGTTTATCTGCTGCTGGGATCCACCGCGATCATGCTGGCACTGGCCTGCCTGTCTTTTGCGCGGTTTGAAAATCGCTGCAGGGAGATTGAAGAATTCTGGAAGAGTCCGACCGGAACGGCGTTGCAGGATGGCAAGGACAATGAGCCCAGCGAGCAGGCGCAGATTGCGATGCGCCTTGAAGCTCGAATCAATGAACTGCATCGTGCCTTGCAGTTGATCGACACGAACAAGTCCAAAACCGATGCACCGCCGGTCGAGCGCAGCTTGCCGATTGAGAATGCGGTCCGTATGGCGCGTCTCGGCGCAAGCATCGATGATCTGACAAAAAACTGTGGCCTCAACATCGGCGAGGCACGCCTGATGCAGAAACTCCACGGACAGGCCGCTGCGGCGGCAGGCAGGACACACTAAGACCATGAACAAGAGTGATCAATTTCGATTCGTAAGTCTGCTGGCACTGGAACTGGACAATGGCGACATCGCCTTGCCGTCCCTGCCGGACGTCGTTATGAAAATTCGCCGGATGCTGGAACGGGACGACTGCGATTTCGGCCGCATCAGCCAGGCGGTAAGTATCGATCCGGTGTTGGTGTCGCGCTTGTTCGTTTTTGCGAATTCGGCGTTTTACAACCGAGCCAATGTAAAAATCGATACCCTGGAGGGCGCGATCGGCCGCCTTGGTTTTGAAGTCGTTCGCAATGCGGCGATGTCGCTTGCGATGAAACAGCTCTATGGTTCGGACAAGAACGACAAATCAGCCAAACACCTGAAAGCCGTTTGGGCCCGTGGAATGAAGCTGTCGAGCATGGCTTTTGCGATTGCAGACACGCAGCCGCACCTGAACTCCGAAACCGCCTTTCTTTGTGGCCTCATGCACGAGGTCGGAAAACTCTACATCCTGACCAAAGCTGAGGAATTTCCAGAGTTCCTTGGCAACCCGCATTCACTGAGTCTTGTGCTTGAGGAATGGAACCCGCAGGTCAGCAAGTGCATTATCGAGTCCTGGGGGTTTCCCGATGAGGTGGTCGAGTCAACCGATCCGGAAACCTACCAGGATCACGATGCCGACACGCCGACAAACCTGGTGGACGTTATTCGGGTCGCAAAGATTCTGCTCGACAGCAACGAGCAAAAGTTACAAGATCTGTTCGAGACTGACCTGTCATGTCAAAAGCTTGCTATGTCGGACAAGAGAATGTCGCGGGTGATGGACGCGTACCGGGCAAAGCTGCAAACGATGCAACAGTCCCTGGCCTGACCGGGTATTCCCGAGCGACTGTACTCAGGACTCAGCTGCGTCCAGTTCGAGGCGGCGCATTCGCAGGGTCTGCGATTCCCGGTTGAACATGTGCTGAATCAGGATCTCCCGCTGTGACGACGGCAGATCGACGAATTCGACGGCAATACCGAAGGTCAGTTCCGGCCGGTCAGTTGCCGGTGGTTCAGTCAGTCGAATAACCTTGCAGAAACACTCAACGTATCGATTGTCTGCCGAGAGCAGGAATCGCAAATGCAGCTTGTCATCCAGCGACAGCAGCTCTTGCGACGAAAACACCATGCCGTCGGCTCCGACGTCACAGGTTTGTGGGGGTGACTGCGCGAGGCTGGCCTTGCTTTTACGAAGCCCCGGCAATTGCTCGATGACCACATTGAGCTTGTCATTGAACAGGGTCATGCAGCGACCCATCGCGGCGTTTTCGCCGTTCAGGAGAAACATCGCTTCGCTGAGTCGGGCTTCGATATCGACAAGTTTCGACTGGGCGCCATCGTTTTTTCCGAGACGCAGGTTGCGATGGTCAATCCCGGCCTTGAATTCATCTTCGGTCAGTTTTTCATACTTCAGATAGACGGCCTCGCTGACGCGAAATGATCGCCTGTTCTCGAGACTATTGCTCATTGCTGGTTTCCTCGTTCTGGTCGAGATCGGCCGCCCGCCGGGCGATACTCATCATACGAATCTTGTCAATTTCCCGGCCGCGCACGATGCTGATATCGACGCGGCGATTGCGGGCGCGATTTTCATCGCTGTCATTGGGCGAACGCGGGCGAGTGTCCGCATGGCCCGTCACCATGACGTTGACCGGGTCAAGATCGGAGACTCGCAGCAGTTCGTGCGCTACCGATACCGCCCGCGACGTTGACAGCTCCCAATTGGAACGGAAGCGTGCATTGCGAATGGGTACGTTGTCGGTATGCCCGGAGACCGTAACCTCACCGCTGTTGTTGTCGATCAGGCCCGCAATCTTGGTCAACACCGGGATGAAGTCCGGGCGGACATCGGCGTAGCCGGACTCAAACGACGCGTTTTCGAGGATGTGCACGATGACTTTCATACCCTCGGTCTGGATCGCCACACTGCCGGCCTTGATCTCTTCCTTGAGTGCGATTCGCAGGCGACGCGCATGGTCGCGAGTTTCCTCGATCTCCTTGAGTTCGCGGTCAAGCGCGTCGAGCGTGTTGCGGTTGGAGTCGATCGTGAATTGCCGCACAGCGTTAATGGCTGATGGGTCCGGTTTGCCGGGGCTGAATTCCTGTGCGACGACACTGGTGCCTTTGGGAATCGTTCGTACTTCGAGCTCCGCCTGGACGCCGAAGGCATC
>JAUHYO010000097.1 GCA_030426325.1 Gammaproteobacteria bacterium
CGCGCCGCCAGTGCCTCTCGGCTGGGCCGGAACTGCTCCACGTCGTCACCAAGCGGCAGGACGACCACGCGTGAGTCATCCACCCCCTGCTTCGCGAGCGTCCAGGCTGTCGAAACGCCGACTATGCCGCCGCCGATGATGACGACGTCAGCCTTCGCCGGCACGCGCAATGGCTGCTCAAACGGCTTGTCCCAGGTCGATGCAACGATCGCCTCGCTTTGCATTTTCATTATTGTTGCCCCGCCATATCGATTCCTATACGGTACCGACGCGATGAATCACCCGATCCAGTCAGTATCCGACATACCGCCGTTGATCGCGACCTCTGTCGTTCGCGGCAGCGAACAAGGCCAGAGCCATGGCGGTGTTTACATTGTCGATCCTGCCTCGCAGTCAGTGCAACAGGTGCTCGACTGGAACACCGTGAACATCGACTGGGCTGGTCGCGGCTGGGACCGTGGACTTCGAGGCATCGCATTCTACGATGGCGAAGTCTACATTGCCGCCAGCGATGAACTGTTTGTTTATGACCAGCAATTCCGGCAACTGCGCTCCTTCCGAAATCCCTACCTGAAGCACTGCCACGAAATCGTGGTGTACAAGGACCGTTTGTACCTGACCAGCACCGGGTTTGACAGCATTCTCTCTTTCGACCTGGTTGAGCAAGACTTTTCCTGGGGACTGCATGCCGCAAAACTCAACGGCGTCTGGCACGCTCATCGATTCGATCCGCGCACCGATGTGGGTCCGCCGGCAAGCAATAAGTTGCACATTAATAGTGTCGATTGCACGGATGCCGGCCTGTCGTTTGCGGGACTTCGCACCAAGGGCATCATTAGTCTCGCGCCTGGCGCGACACTCGCCGAGCAGGTCGAACTGCCTGAAGGCATTCACAATGCACGCCTGACGGACGACGGCGTTCTTTTTAACGACACCGCCGCCAATTACCTTCGCTACGTAAGACGAGACGGCAATGAACGGCGCTTCGCGTTTCCGGTCTACGAGGAACGGAAACTCGAGTTTGCCGGCATCGATGATTCGAAACTCGCGCGCCAGGGATTCGGCCGTGGCCTGTGCATGATCAACCAGCAACTCGTCGCGGCAGGCTCATCGCCGTCGACGGTATCGGTATTCGACCTGGACAGTGGCATGACGGTGTTTTCCGTCAATTTCTCAATGGATATTCGTAACGCAATTCACGGCCTCAGTGTCTGGCCATTTGATCTACCTGCCGCGGCAAGCAAAACTCAGGCTTGAGGACAGCGTCGGTCGACGCCGGATTTCAGCACTCACCCTGCGGTCGCATTTCGAGCAATGCTCCCCTGCGTCATCTGAATCCAGAGAAGATGACCAGGCCAAATTGCGATTTGACAGAAAATCCTGAAAATAGCCTACTGCATATCCTATCTGGACTGCCGGAAGATGCCGTTATGAGAAAAGCATTTGTCTGCCTGCTCTTTTCGCTGACCAGCTCCCTGGCCAATGGCGCCACGGATACGCAATTCCTGCAGGGCCTCGGTGATACGCGTTACCATCATGTTGAGTCCTCGGTGATCGGGCGCAACTATCACATCTACGTGATGCTGCCTGACACTTATAACAATGCACCCGGCATCGAATACCCGACAATCTATCTGCTTGATGGCGGGGGGCTGTTCCCGTTGATGACGGCTTACTATCACTATCTGAATTTCGGCGACGAGATCCCTGACGCGATTATTGTTGGAATCTCCTATGGCGGCAGCACGTTTGAGGAAGGCAATTACCGGAGCAGCGACTTCACGGCCCCGTCGGCGGAACGTGATTTCTGGGGCGGCGCCGACAAATTTCAGACGTTTCTCAGCGATGAACTCTTGCCATTGATCGAGGACACCTATCGGTCAAAACCTTCGCGACGAATCATTTTCGGGCAGTCAATCGGCGGCCAGTTTGTCCTTTTTACGGCATTGACGAAACCGGGACTTTTCTGGGGACTCATCGCCAGCAACCCCGCCCTGCATCGCAACCTGCCGTTTTTTATGCAGCGGCATGGCACCCCTCTTGAGGGTAGCGAGCGACCTCGGCTGTTCGTTGCTGACAGCACTTTGAACGATGCACAGTTCCGGCAACCGTCACTGGAATGGATAGCCCACTGGTCGAAAGTCGATGACAAACCGTGGGATTTCAAGGCGACGGATCTTGACGGACACAGTCATATGTCAGCGCCACCCGCCGCGTTCCGCGAAGGAGTGCGATGGTTGTTTTCAAATTAGTACTGCGATTCGAAGGCGATAATCGAAAGCCCGTCAACCTGCCTCGGCGATAACCGCCAGAACATCATCGGCAGTTCCGCTGTGCCGGATATTCGCGCCTGATACGCCTGGAATATGCTTCAACGTTGAGATCATGCCAGCACATGCACGAATTCCTTCGGCGCGAGGATCGCTCGCACTGACAATTGACGAAAGCGTGTCATCCGGAATCAATGCACTGGGATTCCGGTCTTTGTAGTTGCGCGCCTCATCGCTGCTGGTAAGCAGTGGCACCTCGACGACCAGCGATGCGCGGTGCAGTATGCGGCGCTCGACGACCTTTGCCATGTAGCGTTCAAGCAAAGAAGCGTTGAGACATGGCTGGGTAATCAGCAGACGAGTACCGGCATCGACGATTTCTGCAATTCGTTTCGCTTTCCAATCTTCGGACGGATTGAACGCCGTAATATAGGTGCCGATAAGAAAGCCCGGCGGAGAAACATGCCCTGATTCTTCACCCACCCGGCGCGCCATTTCTGTCAGACGCGTTTCGTGAGTGTCGAAAACGCCTTTGCCCCTCAGTCCTCCCTGCGCCGGCATTTTTTCGCCTCGCTGAATTACCAGCGACGTCACGCCCAGCACCGCTGCCCCAATCAATTCTGCCTGAAGTGCTACCCGGTTCCTGTCCCGGCCAGTCAGGTGCAGGACCGGATCCACATCACTCTGCAAAACGATGGATGCGGCCGCCAGTCCCGACATGTGGCCGACGATCTCGCGGTCATCGATCAGCTGAACGGCATGGACTGATTCCCTGAGCTTCCCGAGCGATGCTTCAATGTCGGCGCGCGTGGTGACCGGGCTCATTGGCAGGTCGGCAGTGATAACAAACTCTTCTTGTCGCAGGGCATCACGGAAAGTCTTCATTGCCGCATGATAACAGTGGCTGTACGAGCTCGGTTAGACTACACACTATGATTGCCAACCCCGACATTGCCGACGCGCAGCAAATTCGAGCATTTCTTGACGCGCAGGGATACGACAGCACCACACTGACCGAAACGCTGGGGCGTGCCCGCCCGCCGGCGGAAGGCGAGCAACAACAGATGTTCGACGACTCGCGCAAGATTACGACACCCAATGTGCTTGTACGCCTGTTCCTGTTGGGCTCGCCGGTCGACGTGGCAACCTACGAGGAATTCATTCCTCAGCCCGTTCGCGAGCTCTTCGAGCGGGTGGGTCTGACCTCAGTCTCCGACGGCATGGTTGACGCCCGGGTCGTCATCATCCCGGTCGAAGACCTGTTGTTCGCCTCGGATGCCTTTCAGATACTGGGGTCGGATGAGGCGGCCGAGTTCATCCTGCCCGCAAGCACGCACTCAGCAAACTTTTTGCGCCTGCTGACGATGCGCGGCAAGGTCAATACGGCGCTGGACCTGGGCTGTGGTTGCGGCATACAGGCCCTGTTTGCCGCACGGCACAGTGTGTCCGTTGTCGCAACCGATATCAGCCCGAGAGCGCTGGCCTACACGCGATTCAATGCCATGCTAAACAACATCCACAATGTGGAATGCCTTGAGGGCAATTTGTTTGAGCCCGTCGCCGAACAAAGCTTCGACCTGATCATCAGCAATCCACCGTTTGTCATCAGCCCCTCCGAATCCTTCGTTTATCGCGACAATGCAATGGAACTCGATTCGTTCTGCGAAGCACTGGTGCGAGAAGCGCCTGCCCATCTGAATACCGGTGGTCATTTGCAAATGCTTTCTGAATGGGTCGAGATCGCGGGTGAGTCCTGGCAGGACCGCATCGCCGGCTGGATACGCGGTTGTGATGCCTGGGTCCTGCACGCCAGGCCACTGGCGCCCGCAAGCTACGTACAGCAGCGAAGCCGCGATATTTCAGTGAATAGCGACGCAACAGACGACTGGACAGCCTACTTCGAAAAGCACCAGGTTCGCGCAGTGCATCCCGGAATGCTGACCTTGCGCCGCCGCGCCGGCGACAACTGGCTGCACGTGCAAAGCCTGCCGGGCGATGTCGTCAGTCCCGCTGGCCAGGTCATTGCCGACGGTATCGATGCAGTCGACTTTCTCGAAGCCTGCGACGATGATTCCCTGCTCGAAGCCACGCTCAAGGTCGCCGATGACCTGGCCGCCGAGACGATGCAATCGGACGGCAAAGTGACCGGCATTTACCTGAAACTGAACAACGCGCTGGCGACCGATGCTGAAATTGACGGCCCTGTCGCGGCATTCCTGAATCTGTTCAGCGGCGAGCGCGAGGTATCCGATTGCGTGAATGAGTTTGCCGCAACGACAGACGCCGATGCCGACAAACTTCGCGGCGATCTGCTGTCAATTATCCGTGTATTTGTCAGTCGCGGGTTTCTCGTACCCATCGATACCGACCAGGCATAAAAAAAGCAGCCCGGAAGCTGCTTTTTTATTTCACAGCGTTGTCAGGACCTATTGCCAGTTGTACGAGAACCTCACGCCGAACTCACGAGGGCGATTGGTGTTGACTCGATTCCGGCCAAAATAGTAATCGAAGAAGAACGGATTGTCGTACAGCGTTGCTCGTTCGTCGGTCACGTTGCTGATGAAGCCTTCCAGTGTCCAGGTATCCGACTGCAATCCCAGCTTCACGTCCAGGATTCCATACGATGGCTGCGTGTAAAACGGCGCACCGGTATTCTGAAACGGCAACCCGGGGATGATTTCCTCGAGCTGGTTCTTCGATTCGTCCTGCCAGGTGTACTGACCACGCAGGAAGATGGTTTCACCGTCATAGATCGGCCACGTCATCTGGGCGAATGCGCTGTACTTAAGCTCCGGCACATTCGGTAGCTGGGTGCCTTTGGGCACCGGTATGGTCACCTCGAACGGTGTCGCGGTTTCCGCGTTGACGTAGCCAAGATTGAGGCCAAGATCCAGGATGTCATTCGGTGCGGCACGAATATCGAGTTCAATGCCGAGCTGTTCGGCATCGCCAACATTCGCCACCATGACCTGGAACGGCTGGTTACACAGATCGACATCCGCGACTTCTCCGGGTTCGCAAACGCGGAAACTCGGATCGACCGCCTCGATCTGGTAGTTCTCCCACTGACCGAAGTACACGGTGCCATTGACCTGCAACTTGCCGTCAAGCCAGCGGGTCTTCGCACCGACTTCGAAATTCTTTAACAAATCCGGCTCGAAAACCTGCGGAAACACGGTGAACGGCGTCCGGTTTCTGTTCGCACCGCCTGCACGGAAGCCTTCGGAGTACAGTGCATACACCATCTTGTTGTCATCAAGATTGTATTCGACCGTCAGCTTGGGCACGAAATCATCATTGCCGCCGGACGGGTTCGTCACATCCGGGAAACCGCCGTGCACGATAAACGGCTTGTCCACGAGGTAGGTTCGTTTGGACTCCTGGTCAAAGTAACGGGCACCGACTTCAACCGTGAGGTCATCGGTCAGGTTGAAGCTGAAATTGCCGAATACGGCCCACTGTTCCCAGTCCGTGCTGTCAGCCGACAGCCACCAGGACGGGTCGACACCACTCGGTGCATACAGGTAAGTCCAGTAGGCGTAGGCCAGCGAGGACAGGAATTCCGGTGTCTGTGCGCGGTAAGTCCAGTCTTCGCTCTTTTCTTCATAAAACGCGCCGAGTACCCAGCGATACCGGTCACCGGTCTTTGCCAGACGAAACTCCTGCGTGAATCGGTCGTTGTGCTGATCCTGCGTATTAAACCCGATCGTGTCCTGATCATTCGGCAGTGGCGAGTAATAGGTCAGGTAACCCGTATTCGGATCAACGCTGATGGGACCGGCACCGAAGTAGTGATTCTCCGCGCCTGTGAATCCCGACCAGCAGTACGTTGCGAACAGCGGGCAAAAGTTGTAGTTGAAGTAGGCCGAATACGTCGTGCGGTCGTAGACATAGTCGAGTTCACGATCGAAGTAACTCGTGATCGACGTAAACTCCATGCCGTTGCCAAATCCACCCTCGATGGTCAACGCGCCTTGCCACCAGCTATCGTCGCGCGTGTCATTAAAAAACTTGACGGTCTTAAGATCGCCTACGCCCGGATCGTAGTCATTCAGACCGTTTGCTTCGGATTCCTGCCACATGCCACTTGCGGTGACAGACCATTTGTCGTTGACGAACCATTTCGCCGCAAGGCGTCCGCCGACGTGATCCGAGTAGTTGACGTCATCCTCGACCGCATCAGCATTGGTTCGCGTGCCGCGCATCGGCGAAACGCCGAGGACGTTATCAATGAATCCACCGTCGGTGGCCGAGAAACCAACCAGTCGAATCGCGAACTTGTCCTCGACCAGCGGCAGGTTGATCCAGCCGCTGACTTCGTGACTGAGGTCGGAATTGCTGCCAGCGCGAAGCATGACTTCCGCGTTGGCCGAGAATCCGGTCGGGTCGGGTTTGTTGGTGATGATGCGCATCGTGCCCGACTGCGAGCTGTCGCCGTACAAGGTGCCCTGCGGCCCGGCCAGCGCTTCAACGCGTTCGATGTCTATCATCCGGGGTTCGGGATTAACCGAAAACTGGGTCAACGGCTGTTCGTCGATATAGAGGGCCGCCGATGACGCAGCGATGAATGCGCCCGGGTTGTCGGATACGCCGCGGAAAATAATCTTTTGCGCGCCGGACGTGCCACCGATGGAGCTGACACTGGGCAACATTCGAACAGTATCTTCCAGGTTAAAGAGACCCTGGCGTTTCAGGTCGTTTCCTGTCAGTGCCTGAATACTGCCGGCGACATCCTGCAGGCTTTCCGTCTGCTTGCGGGCCGTCACGGTGATCTCTTCGATACCGCCACCGGACGCACCGGATTGTTGTGCTTCGGCGATACTGGCGTGGCCGGATACGGCCATCGATACCGCAATCGCCAATGAGCTCTTTACAGGAAAGCCATCCGTCGTCGAAACCGTAGCCATGCGAGTCCCCCTCTGTCCACGTTGTCACTCAGTCTACTATCAATATTCGCCAGCAGACAACAATCCAAAGCCACTTGGTACAACGAAAGCCGCAGATTTATGGTAATTATGCAACGAATATTATGAATATCGACGAACCCTTAAAAACGCTCGGCGATGTGGACGCCGCACCCCTGATCGAGGCTGTACTTGCGCTCGACGAATCGGCCTGGCTCGCCAACCGGAATCGACAGACCGAATACGAGGTACACAAACAGACGCAATCCGTGGTCCTGGTTTTCTGTGATGGCGGCATGGATGACATGACCATCAGCAAGGAATCCGGCTGGGACCTGCTGGCAGACGCCGCCGTGCCGGTCATGCACGACCTTATCGGGCGATTTTATCCGCCGGGCGGCACGATCATCCGGGCGATGGCGGCAAAGCTGCTCTCGGGTGGTCGAATAAACCCACATTTCGACAGCCACGCCTCGTTCCGGCACAGCCATCGAATTCACGTCCCGATCACGACCAACCCACGGGTCCGGTTTACGATCGACGGCAAGCCGTTTCATCTGCAAGTCGGTAAGGCCTACGAAGTGAACAACCAGAAAACGCACAGCGTCATCAACAGCGGCAAAGAGGACCGCATTACGTTCATTTTCGATTACATGCCAGCCGACCAGATCGCCGGGGCCGCCAGATCTTAGCCGGTGGGCTGCCAGTCCGCTGGAAGTTCCTTGAGTATCGGTTCCAGGATCTCGATCATCGGGCCGAGGTGTTTTTCGTAGTGGCGCCACAGGTGCTTGGAGCTGGCATAGATCGGCTGCCGCACCTGCTCGGAACTTGCCGTTTTTACCGCGCGCCGGGTTTCGTAGAACCTGAGGCAGGCGTCATTCCAGGGTAAGCCACAATAGTCGAGAATTCGCCGCACTTCTTTTTCGAGATCGTCCACAACGTGCTCATACTGCACATCGAGCACCTTGCCCGGCAGGACCTGATGCCAGTGATCCATCAATCGCTGGTATTCAAGGTAAAACTCGGCAAGCTCGAACTGATCGTAGGTAAACGGCTGGCCACGCGCGAACAATTGTTTGAAGCTGCCGAGGCAACTGTCGAGTGGGTGCCGCCGCGCATTGATGATTTTCGCGTTGGGCAGAATCAGTTCCAGGAACCCGACGTGCACGAAGTTATTCGGTAACTTGTCCGTGAACCTCGGCTTTGCGAGCTCCCGGTGCCGCTCGGTGCGCTTCAGGTAATCCTCGCCGGCTTCGCGCAGTTCGTCGTTGGACAGTTCCGGGACTACGCGCGGATAGGCAAGCCGGTCGTTTCGCCCGGCTCCGATTGAACGTGCCACGCGACCGAGATCCGGTAACTCGTGTGTTCCCTCAACCTCCGGGTGGCTGGCGAGTATTTGTTCAATCAGCGTGGATCCCGATCGCGGCAGGCCGACAATAAAGATCGGCGCATTGCTCGGGCAGCCGGCGCGCGAGTGTCCCGCCAGGAAATCTTTCGAAAAGGTTTTAATAAACTGGTCGTGCAAGTCAGCAGTTTGCACGGGATCGTAGACTTCGCGTTGACGCCGATTCGCATTACCCAGTGCAAACTGCTCGAACGCGCGGTCATAGTCTTCCTTGTCCTCGAACGCCTTGCCCAATGCGAAATGGAAGTTCGTGCGCTGCTCTTCGACCAGGGACTCCCGGGCAACACGCTGCAACATATTCTCGATGTCTGCATCGTCAAAACGAAAGGTCTTGAGGTTGGCCATGCTCCACCAGGTTTCGCCATGGTCGGGATTTTGTTTCACGCACTCGCGGTAACTTGCGATTGCCTCGTCCTGCTTGCCGATCGTCTTCAGCACGTGCCCCTTGCCCGACAATGCGCCGAAGTTTCGCGGGTCGATGTCGAGCGCCTTCTCAAACGAGTTCAATGCGGCTTCGTGATTTCCCACCATTGCGTGAATCGTGCCGACTGACACATAACCGTTCGGGCGCAGTGGCTCGAGTTGCACAACGCGTTCGAAGGCCTCGATCGCCTCCTCTACCTTGTCCTGTTCCTGCTGGGCGAGTCCAAGGTCACTCCAGCCCTGATGGAAGTCCGGCGCAATCTCGAGCGCACGCTCAAGCAAAGCTTCCGCATCACCCCATTGTTTCGCACGCATGGCGACCCCTGCCAGCAGTCGCAGTGCATCGACATTCTTTGGGTCCCGCAACAAGACATCCCGAAAGATTTTTTCCGCCTCGCGAACATTGCCCATGCGCTGCAATCCCAGCCCGCGCACCAGGTTTTCGCGATGCGGCGTAAGCTTGAACGACGCTTCGAATTCGCGCGTGGCCTCGTCATCCTGCCCGAGACCCGTCAGTACTTTTGCCTTCTTCATGCGGATCGACGCGCGACCGGGTTCAAGGTGCTCGGCGCGCTCCAGCGAGGCCAGCGCTTCGGGCAATCGGCCCTGCATAATCAACGCCTCCGCCAGGCCTTCGTGAGCACGCGAGAAATCGGTATAGATTCGCACGGCACGCGACAGGGTGTGTTCGGCTTCCTCGGGTTTCTTCTGCCGAATCAGGGATGCGCCGAGCAGGCAAAGTAAATTGGCGTCGCGTGGGTGAGCGTTAAGCGCCTGCCGACAAATTCTCTCGGCCATGGGCGCGTCACCCGCGCGCAGGAAGGTATTCGCCCGATCAAATGAGGCCTTTGGACCGTCAGTACTGGATTCGTCGCCGTGCATGCAGTGTGTGATTCTTTGAAATGCGGCTCGCAGCATAACAGCAAGCCCGGTGGGCTTTGCAATACCGGCCGCTCTCAATTCGAGTAATGGTATGATTTTGCAAACTCCACTGACAAAGAAAGGGCGGACTGTCGATGAAGGCGATGCCTGTCGTCGCGGTCTCGTACTCTCTTGTCGATTCACTCGCCGAATTTTGGCGATACCTGAACGGAAATATGTCGATAATTCGAATCACCGTGTGCGCGCTCGCGGCAATGCTGATTGCCGGCTGTGCTGCATCTTCGAGTCTGCCCGACCCGCTACAGGCGGGCTGGAACGGGCAGCCGGTTTGCGAACGCCTGCATGAGGACAACACGCAGCGTATCCTGCGTTGCACTTTTGCCCCAGGTG
>JAUHYO010000098.1 GCA_030426325.1 Gammaproteobacteria bacterium
CGTGCGCAGATCAGTTCATTCCTGACCAACGAGCTATCCGAGTTCGGACCGCGTCTGTTTGCAAATCTCGGCCTGATTCAGGGTTTCCAGATCAATGAGAAATGGGTAGTCGATGTCGGCGTCGATCACGCGAAGACGCTGGTTGATTCCGGCGCGCGCCAGTTCGATCCGAATCGAGAACTCGCCGCAGGCTCGCTAAACGAAGATTTTGTCGCAGGCTACGTCGGTGCGATGTATTCATCGGACAACTGGAGTGCGAACAGCCGTATCGAAATTCGCGATTCTGATAGCGAAGATCGCGTCACCATGCTGATGGGCTGGTATCGCGAACCCTCGTCCGGCCATGGCATGTCGGCCGCATTCACCCGTTTCCAGGCGAAAACCGTGCTCGGTACCGAAATGTCGCAAAACAACCTGCGCTTCGGCTGGGCCTATCGTGCAGCGGACAGCCGATGGTCGTTCCTCAATCGTGTCGACCTGGTTTCCGACCTGATGACGACGCTGACCGAAGAACAGGATACCTGGCGGGTGATCAATAATTTCAACGCCAACCGTCGATTCAATGCAGGAACGCAGCTGTCGCTGCAATACGCGTTCAAGTACGTTCGCAGCGAATTCGACGGCAATGGCTACAGTGGCTATACCGACCTTGTTGGAGTCGATTTGCGCCACGGATTCCGCGAACGGTGGGATGCAGGCATCAATACCAGCGTCTATCACTCCTACAAATCCAAAGTCATGGACTACGGCGTCGGAGTGGATGTCGGCTACAACCTTGCAACCAATATGTGGTTGACGCTGGGATACAATTTCGAGGGATTCGACGACAAGGATTTCGCGGCGGCGCGCTACACGGCATCAGGCCCGTATTTGCGCTTTACGATCAAAGCCGACCAGCAACTCTTAAAGCGCATCGCAGGCCGGCGATAATTCATGGCAATGGCCGTATTCGGCCGCGCCAAGCGCCGTCGAACCGTGTAATCTTCTGGCGGTGAAATCCCTCAGTGAACACTTCGGCGAACAAAGCCCGTTAAAAGACCTGTTGCCCGGATTCCAGCCGCGGCCCGGCCAGGGCTGGATGGCGGAAGCCGTCGCCGAGGCTATTCAAAGTTCGGGCAAACTGGTGGTCGAAGCCGGCACCGGGACCGGCAAAACCTTTGCGTACCTGATTCCGGCCTTGCTCAGTGGTCGCAAGACGATCATCAGCACAGGAACCAAGGCGCTGCAGGACCAGCTTTACCATCGCGACCTCCCCATCGTCAGCAAGGCGATCGGTCGGCCGGTTACGACCGCCTTACTCAAAGGTCGCGCCAACTATCTTTGTCTGCATCGGCTCGATCAGGCGAGCGACCCGGACCCCGATTTGCAAATGGACCTCAACGTGGTTCGCGAGTGGCGCTATCGCACGATCAGTGGCGACAAAGCCGAATTGATCGACGTGCCGGAAGATTCGCCCATTTGGCCGATGGTGACGTCGACGGCGGACAATTGCCTCGGCCAGAAATGCCCGGAATACGCCAAATGCCATGTCGTCAAAGCGCGCAAGGCGGCGCAGGAAGCGGATCTTGTCGTCGTCAATCATCACCTGCTGCTTGCCGATCTTGCGATGAAGGAAGAGGGATTTGTCGAATTCCTGCCTGGCGCCGAAGCGATCATTCTTGATGAAGCGCACCAGATACCGGATCTGGCGGTACAGTTTTTTGGCGTTTCACTGGGCAGTCGGGAAATGGAAAGGCTGGTCGAGGAAACCCGTGCGGCGACGCTCAAGTACGCCCAGCCCGAACTGAATCGGCGAGTGGATGCATTGCAGGCGGCCATCCGTAACTTGCGCGCCGATGCGCCGCGCGATGAGGGGCGACACGAACTGGGCGAGGTTATGACTGGCATGCGTGACGCATTCGAAACATTGTCGCATGCGCTGCATGGTGTGCAGACGGCCATTGCCGGCATGGGCGATGCGTCTGTCGAGCTCGAGAAACTTCACGAACAAGGCGTTGGCATGGCTGAACGACTGGCGGTGCTGACCAGCGAGGATTCCTGGGACGGGCTTCGCTGGCTCGAGATTCACCCGCGCAGCCTGAGGTTGCACCTGACGCCGCTCGACGTATCCGGAAAATTAAGCGGCTTGATTAATAACGAATTTCAGTCCTGGATTTTTACATCGGCGACATTGGCCGTTGGTGAGGATTTTTCGCACTTCGGATCGCGAATGGGTCTGATGGGCGTCGCCAGCGTCGCGTTTCCAAGCCCGTTTTCGTTGCAGCAAAACGGGTTGATCTACCTGCCTGACAATCTGCCGCAGCCGTCGGACCCCGGACACACGGATGCGATGCTCGAAGCGGTCACACCATTGCTCGATCTCGCGACGGGTGGCATGTTTTGCCTGTTCACCAGCCACCGGGCGCTCAATAATGCGAGAAAGTGGTTCAAGAAAAACAAGCCGGCACTCCGAGGACGCACACTCCTTGTGCAGGGGGACGCGCCGCGCGACGATCTCCTTCGCCGCTTCCGACAGATAGGCGATGCGGTACTCCTCGGCACCGGCAGTTTCTGGGAAGGCGTCGACGTGCGTGGACCGGCGCTCAGTATTGTGGCGATCGACAAACTGCCATTCGGATCACCATCGGACCCACTGATGATGGCGCGGCTCGAGTACCTGCGGCGGCAGGGTGCCAATGGCTTTATGGAACACCAGCTGCCACAAGCGGCCTTGTCGCTGAAGCAAGGTGCCGGCCGATTGCTTCGCGACCACAATGACTATGGCGTTGTGGTCTTGTGCGACCCGAGAATCCGGGGCAAGCGCTACGGCAAAATGTTCCTGGATTGCCTTCAGCCGATGCCGTCGACTTCAGCGCTGAACGAGGTTTCCAGTTTTCTCGCCGCGCATCAGCGCAAGGGAGCCGTGGCATGAGACGTCTTGCAATCGATACATCGACGCTCGCTTGCACCGTTGCGTTGCAGATTGACGACGTTTTAATCGAACGCCATGAAGAACAGGCGCGAGAACACACCCGCCTGCTGATGCCGATGATTCGCGACGTGTTAAGCGAGGCCGGCACCGAGCTTGCGTCGCTCGATGCCATTGTGCTCGGCAATGGGCCGGGCTCATTTATCGGATTGCGGATTGCAGCATCGGTGGCCCAGGGCCTGGCTTTTGGCGCAGGTCTCAAAATTGTTCCTGTTTCGTCGCTGGCGGCGGTGGCGGCCCAGGTGTTGAGCGAAAGCGAGGCGGGCGCGGTCGCGGTTGCTCAGGATGCACATATGAATGAAATCTATCTCGGCCTGTACGTACGCGGCTCGGATGGATTGCCACAGGCACTGTGCGACGAACGCCTGCACGCCGTCGGTAATATTGCGGAACTTGATGGACTCGATTCCTGCATTGCCGCGGGAGACGGTTGGCTCAGGTACCCCGAGCACCTCGCAGCCAATGTTGCACTCGCGCGACCCGATATCCTGTATCCGAGAGCGTCCTTTTTGTTGCCGTTGTCCAATAAGGTCCCGGCGATCGAGCCGAGCGCGCTTGTGCCTGCCTACTTGCGCCAGAAGGTGGCCCAAAAGCCGCAATGACTGAAAACCGTAACAGTGCTGTAATATTCGGCTGTTCCAATTCGGCAGCAACGCAGCCCAAACAGGTTACCAGTGTGTGATGACACAGAAAAAAGTTCTGATCGTTGAAGATGAAAAGCCGATCCGCGACATGATTGCATTCCACCTGTCGCGCGCCGGCTTCGAGGTGTTTGAAGCACCGGATTGCCGTTCTGCACGGGCATTGCTGGCGGACCAGCGACCCGATATCGCTCTGGTCGACTGGATGCTTCCCGATATGAGTGGTCTGGAACTGACACGCATGCTTAAACGCGACGAGGCATTTGACGATCTGTCCATAGTCATGTTGACCGCCCGTGCTGACGAACACGACAAGGTGTCCGGTCTCGACAGTGGTGCTGATGACTACATCACCAAACCGTTTTCGCCGCGTGAACTCGTTGCCAGGATTCAGGCTGTGTTGCGACGCTCGCAGGGTAGCAAGACCGATGTGCTGACGATGGGAAAACTGGACCTGGACGCCCTGGGGCATCGAGTATCGAGCGACGGAACCGCCATCAAGCTGGGGCCGACTGAGTATCGGCTGCTGGAATTTCTGATGACGCACCCGGATCGGGTGTACAGCCGGGCGCAGTTGCTTGATCGAGTCTGGGGTGCCAATGTGTATGTCGAGGAGAGAACGGTGGATGTACACATACGGCGACTTCGAAAAGCACTGAGCAACACATCGGCGGATGAGTATATTCAGACCATCCGCGGCTCAGGTTACCGCTTTTCCACGCAGACTCAGTAGCCAGATGTCGCCGTCTGCCAGAAAATTTGCAATTTCGCTGGTACTTTTCCTGCTGGCCGGTGCAGCGCTTGGCTGGTTTTACGAACGGCCGCTTGTCGGCCTGCTGCTTGCAGCACTGCTTTGCCTGGCCTGGCAAACACGCCAGCTCTTGCAGTTCGAGCGCGCGCTGCGCACCAACAATTTTGACAAGTTTCGTCTTGGCGAGGGTATCTGGGAGCAACTGCTTGCGCGTATCCGCTTTGATCGTGAACGCGGCAAGCGCCGAAAAGTCGCGTATCGCAACTTGCTAAGGGAAGTCCGAAAATCGACGGATGCGATGCCGGATGGCGCGGTGATTCTCGATACCCGGAATGAAATCCTCTCGTGCAATCGGGCGGCATCCGAGCTTGCGGGTCTAAAGCGTAAAAAGGACCGGGGCCAGCGGATTGACAATATTTTGCGCGATCAAAAGCTGTCGTCGCTCGTCAATGACGACGATTTCGAACAATCTGTAGAGATTGCGTCCCCTCTGAGGGACGGGGAGTGGCTGAACTGCCGTGTCGTGCCTTATGGTGCCGATCAGAAGCTGTTACTGATTCGCGATGTCACAGAGCGCATGCGCCTGACCCGAATGCGTCGCGATTTTGTGGCCAATGCATCGCATGAACTGCGATCCCCGTTGACCGTCATCAGCGGTTATCTCGATGCGCTGGCGGAAGACGATGACTTGCCCGATCAATGGCACCGGCCCGTGGAACAGATGCAGAGCCAGTCCCGGCGAATGAACCGCATTCTCTCTGAGCTGATGGAGTTGTCCCGGCTGGAAAGTTCGGGATCGGCAAGCCAGGACGAGGTCATTGATGTCGACGCTTTGATCCGCAAAGTTGTCGCGTCATTCCCGCAGCAAGCCGATAAGGCGACGATATCCATCGCGAATGCATCCCGGGTCCGGCTGCTGGGCAGGGAAGCAGAAATCGAATCGGTCCTGGTCAACCTGTTAACCAATGCGCTGAGACACACGCCATCAGGCGGTAACATTACTGTGAGCTGGGAGCGCGCAATCAATGGGGCAAGCCTTTCTGTTGAGGATACCGGAATCGGCATCGAGGCGGCGCACCTGCACCGTTTGACCGAGCGGTTTTTTCGGGTCGACCGCGGCCGAAGTCGCGATGATGGCGGCGTCGGTCTCGGGCTCGCAATCGTCAAGCACGTACTGGCGCGCCATCAGGCTGAACTCGATATTGTCAGTGAACCCGGCAAAGGCAGCCGATTCAGTTGTCATTTCCCGGCAGACCGCCTATCTCTGCCCGTGTCATAAAACTGCAACACTTTCGTCATATAAAGACAACATGACGCGCCGTATCATGCGGCCAGGTTTGAGCATTGGATCTTGATCTGGCGCGTCCGGTCTTTATTTTCCAGCTTGATTCAGGAACGAAATGATGAAGTTTAAGATTTATGCACTGTCGGGTGTCGCAACACTGCTGCTCGCCACATTCGCTCATGCCGAGGAATCGAGCTGGGCAGACCGAATTGATTTGAAAGGTGATTTTCGGCTGCGGTACGAGAGTATCGACGAGGAATTCGAAGCAAATCGCGATCGCATGCGATTTCGTGCGCGAATCGGATTGACTGCCGATGTGCAGGACAATGTTCGGTTCGTGCTGCAGTTTGCAACGGGCGGTGACAACCCGGTATCGGCGAATCAGACGTTCGATGACGGGTTCTCGCGGAAAGATATTGGGCTCGATCTCGCCTACGTTGACTGGAAAGTGAACGATGTTCTGTCACTTAACGCGGGCAAAATGAAAAACCCATTGTTTATTGCTGGCGGTGCACCCTTGATCTGGGACGGTGATCTGAATCCGGAAGGGTTCGCAGCAAAATTTAACTCAGGCGTATTCTTCGGCAGCGTTGCAGGCTTCTCCGTGGAGGAGCGTAGCGCCTCCGACGATTCACTGCTCTACGCATTGCAGGGTGGCGTCAAGCTGCCGTTGGGCGATAGCGGGGACCTGACAGCCGGTGTGGGCTACTTTGGCTACACTGACACAGTTGGGAACACGCCGTTTTACAATGGCAGCGCGAAAGGAAATTCTGTTGATGCGAATGGCAACTACCTGTTCGAATACAGGAATACCGAGCTCTTTGCACAGTTCGATACCAGGCTCAATGACTGGGCGTTTCGCATATTCGCACAATACACGCAGAATCATGAGGTCAGCAATCAGGACAAGGCCTATTCACTGGGCGCAAAAATCGGTTCCGCAAAAAACCAGGGCGACATGGAACTTTCTGTCATATATCAGGATATCGAAGCCGACGCAGTGATTGGTACATTCAACGACTCGGACTTTGGTGGCGGCGGTACCGATGCGGATGGTTTTATCCTAAAGGCGAAATACGGGCTGTCGAAGAGGATTTTCCTCGGTGGTACATTCTTCATGAATGATGTTGACCGCTTCCAGGGAACAGAACACGACTATAATCGCCTGCAGGTTGACCTCGAGTTTAAATTCGACTAATCGGAGTAATCATGGAAGCTTCAGATCTTAGCGGTCATATTTCTAAACGGTTCAACAAAGACATTGAACAGCTCAGAAGCTCAGTGCTGTCGATGGGTGGGCTGGTTGAAAAACAATTGCAACAGGCAATAACCGCGATTGTCAGTGGCGACAGCGAGCTCGGCCTGCAGGTGGCGAATGACGACTACCTGGTAAACGAACTTGAGGTCAGTATCGACGAGGAATGCGGCCGCATTCTCGCGATGCGGGCGCCAGCCGCTGGCGATCTCAGGCTCATCGTCGCGATCATCAAGACCATAACCGACCTGGAGCGTATTGGTGACGAAGCCGAGAAAATCGGATTTCTCGCCTCGCGGCTGGCAGCGATGGACCGGCCACCGGATTCGTATCGTGAACTTAAAAACCTCGGCACTCACGTGTCGCATATGGTTCGTGATGCGATGAACGCTTTTGCCCGGCTGGATGTAGACGAGGCGCTCGACGTTGTTCGTGAAGACGAACGTGTCGATGAAGAATACGAGGCAATTCAGCGCCAGTGCATTACTTTCATGATGGAAGACCCGCGATCAATCAAACGTGTGATGAATGTCACCTGGGCTGCGCGCTCGCTTGAGCGAATCGGTGATCACGCGAAGAACATTTGTGAGTACGTCATCTACATGGTGCAGGGCAGGGATGTGAGGCATACTCGCATCACCGACATGGCAGAAAATCCGAACGACCAGTAAGGACCTTTGTCTTATCTAACGTGATGACATTGCCGAACAGACGACTTCTCAATCTCGCCGCCGCGCTGGCCTGTGCCGGCATGATGGCCTTTGCGCTTTACTCGCAACACGTTTTGCTGCTGGATCCGTGTCCGCTGTGCATTTTGCAGCGCATTGCGGTGATTGCGATTGGACTGGTATTCCTGATCGCCGCAGTACATAACCCCGGTCAGGTCGGATCGCGTATCTACTCTGTGTTTGCGGTGACATTTGCCGCTGCGGGAGCCGCCGTGGCGGGCTGGCATGTCCGGTTGCAGAATCTTCCTGCCGACGAAGTACCGTCCTGCGGTCCCGGCCTCGAATACATGGTCGACAATTTTCCGCTTAAAGATGTTCTCGGCATGGTGCTGAAAGGGTCTGGCGAATGTGCCGACGTTTCGTGGAATTTTCTCGGCCTGACGATGCCGACCTGGGTATTGATCAACGTGATCCTGCTCGGGTTATTCGCGCTCTGGAATAATGTTTTTCGCCGGCTAGAGCAGTAATTCCATAATTCGCTGGTAGAGGCCAGTGAGCTTGACGACGTCGTCGATCCTGACGTGCTCATTGACCTTGTGAATTGACGCGTTCACCGGACCCAACTCCACAACATCCACACCCGCCGGGGAAATAAACCGGCCATCCGACGTGCCGCCGCCTGTTGACAGCTCAGGCTCTTCGCCGCGGAATTCGAGAATCGACTGCACTACGGCATCGACAAGCTTGCCGGGATTCGTCAGGAACGGTTCGCCTGACAGGTGCCACCTCAGTTCATAGTCAATATCGTGCTGGTCAAAAACCTCGTGCACTCGCTTTTTCAGGCTCTCATGATCCCACTCGGTTGAGTAACGAAAGTTAAAACGCGCCGACAATTCGGCGGGGGTGACATTCGGCGCCCCGGTGCCGCTTTGAATGTCGACAACCTGGAAACTGGTCGCGGGAAAGAACTCGTTGCCCTGGTCCCATTCAATGTTGTGCAGTTCCGAGAGCACCGGTGCGAAGCGGCGAATCGGGTTGTCGGCAAGCTGCGGGTAAGCGACGTGACCCTGGATACCGGAAACGGTCAGCATGCCGCTGAGAGAGCCTCGACGGCCGATGCGTACCAGGTCACCCAGTTCATCCTGGCTGGAGGGTTCGCCGATCACGCACCAGTCAATTTTCTCGTCACGTTCCGTGAGGGTTTGCATGACACGCAAGGTGCCGTCCCTTGCCCGACCTTCCTCATCGCTGGTAATTAACAGGGCGATGCTGCCGCCATGATCCGGATGCTCGGCGACAAAGCGTTCAACTGCGACGATCATCGCGGCAAGCCCGCTCTTCATGTCAGCCGTCCCTCGGCCGAAGATATTGCCGTCTGCGACGGTCGGCTCGAAAGGGTCGCTGTGCCATTGCGAAAGGTCACCCGGAGGGACGACGTCGGTATGACCGGCGAAACACAGTACCGGCGACCCGGTTCCGCGCCGCGCCCACAGGTTGGTAACGTCGCCAAACTGAAGAGTCTCACATCGAAATCCCGCGGCTTCGAGGCGCTCTGCAATCAGTGCCTGGCAACCGGCGTCGTCAGGCGTCACGGACCGTTGCCGGACCAGTTCGCACAAGAGCGCAATTTCGGGGTGTGAGCTAACTTCACTAGTCATATTAAAAAATCTTTACAAGTTGTTGTTATAAAAGGCTAAACAAAGAATTCCGATTGGGCATTGCGAACCGGATTCGACGGCCGGATTGCAACAATTCGGTAACAAAGCATCGCTATCCTTTGCCCGGTATTTCAATCGAACCGGAGTCTCCCACAGTGAGTACACAGCGATCCAAATTTGCGATTTCGTTCACGGCCATTTTCGGCCTTCTTTTTTCAGTGTCGGCACTGGCGCAGTCAGCCCGCGATTACGTCTATGTCGTCGGTTCGTCAACAGTTTATCCGTTTGCGACCGTTGTCGCCGAACGATTTGGGCGCGGCAGCGAATTCAAAACGCCGAAGATCGAGTCAACCGGATCCGGTGGTGGATTGAAGCTGTTTTGTGACGGGGTTGGTGTCGATTACCCGGATATCGCCAATTCGTCTCGCGCGATCAAGCAGTCCGAAGTTGACGCATGTGCGAAGAACGGTGTGACCGAAATTGTCGAAGTCAAGATTGGATATGACGGCATCGTCATCGCGAATGCACTTAAGTCGACGGAAATCGACCTTAGTCGACGCGATATTTTCCTTGCTTTGGCCAAACAGGTACCGGGCGAGGGCGACGGGGAATTAATCGACAATCCCTTCGTCACCTGGGCCGATGTCAATCCGGACCTGCCTGCCATCAAGATCGAAGTCCTCGGTCCACCGCCGACATCCGGTACGCGTGATGCCTTTGTCGAACTGGCGATGGAAGGCGGCTGTAAAACTGTCGGCTGGATCAAAGCGCTGAAGGATTCCGACAGCAATGCTTACAAATCCATATGCCACACCATTCGCGAAGACGGTGCCTTCGTCGAAGCCGGTGAGAACGACAACCTGATTGTGCAGAAATTACAGGCCAACCCCGACGCTTTCGGTATCTTCGGGTTCAGCTTCCTCGACCAAAACAAGGAAAAGGTCAAAGGTGCACATGTCGATGGCGTGGAACCGACCTTCGATGCGATTGCTGAAGGCGACTACCCGGTGTCACGTCCGCTCTATTT
>JAUHYO010000426.1 GCA_030426325.1 Gammaproteobacteria bacterium
AGCCGATTTACGATTTGCCACCTGCAGGTCATTATTGACCAGGACGTGCCGAGGTTTGGCGCGCTCAATGTGATTGCGCAGAGTACTCCGCTATGGGCGTCGTATGATTCCTATGGCGAGCAGTTCGTCAGCAAGGACCAGTTCAATCGGTACTGGCGATACAGGGATCTTCAGGCTGCCGGTGCGAAGTTAAGCTTCGGCAGCGATTTTCCGGCGAGCGGTGCAGGTACCCTGGGGCTATCGCCCGTCGTGCAGATTGAAATAGGGCACACGCGTCAGGAACCGGGCACCCCAGATGCCCCAATACAACCACCGGAATCCCAGCGGATCAGTGTCGAGAGCCTGGTGCGAGGGTTTACGCTTGATGCGGCTTACCAGCTTCGAATGGAGGACCAAATCGGTTCGATCGAAGTCGGCAAGAAAGCCGACCTGGTCGTCCTTGATCAGGACATTTTCACGATCGATCCGTACGCGATTCATAAGACGAACGTCGTCCGGACGATTCTGGGCGGGCGCACTGTATTCGATGCTACAGGCGATCCTTGATCTTGTAGTACAACATGCCCAGCGCAATGATCTGATTGCCCATCCATTGTGAGCCCGGAATTCGAAAGTGTTTCATGTCGGCGAACAGGTCGAATCGTTCCATCGTTCCGGCAACCGCGTCGGACATGATTTCGCCCATCAAGTGGGTCGGGCAGACGCCGTGTCCCGAATAGCCCTGGCAGTAGTAGACGTTGCCATTGATTCGGCCCAGTGCAGGAATCCTGTTAAGTACGATGCCAATTTTCCCGCCCCACTCATAGTCGATACGGACGTCCTTTAGCTGTGGGTAAATTTTTAGCATGCGGGGGCCAATATACGATTTGATGCTGTCCGGATCGCGGCCGGAATAATTGCACGCACCGCCAAACAGCAAGCGCTTGTCCGCCGAGAGCCGGAAATAGTCGACCACCTCATTCACGTCGCAAACCGCAACATCGAGCGGGTTGATTTCGTTAACGACGGCGTCGGACAAAGGCTCGGTCGCTATGATGTAGCTGCCGGCCGGAAAAACCAGGTTGTTGAGGTACCTGGGCTCCAATCGGCTGTAAGCATTCCCGGCCAAGACCACGGCATCGGCGTTTATGGCGCCGTTCTTTGTTATTACTTTGGGTCGCGCACCATGCTGGATGTCGGTTACCGGCGATTGCTCGTAGATATTGACACCGAGTTGGTGCGCGGCGCGCGCTTCGCCAATGCAAAGATTGAGCGGATGCAGGTGCCCGTCCCGATTGCAAAGAAACGCCCCGTGGAATGCATCGGTTCCGAGCATTGAGCGCGGTTTCTCACGGTCCCAGATCTCGTATTCGAATTCGAATCCGTGTTGTCGGCGCTCTTCAGCAAAGTCGTCGAACCAGGCAGTCTGCGAGGGCTTGGGCGCGACTTCAAGAAAGCCGTTCTTCAGGTCGCATTCGATGCCGTATTTTTTGACGCGTTCACGAATAATGTCATTGCCACGCCATCTCATTTCCCACCAGATGCCGGACAGGTCGTTGCCGTGTTTTTTGCGAAGCTTTTCAAGTCCGCTGACACCGTTGATCATTTGTCCGCCGTTTCGTCCCGAGGCGCCCCAGCCAACGCGGTTGGCCTCAATCAGTGCGACGCTATAACCGCGTTCAGCGAGTGTCAGGGCTGTTGCAACGCCGGTGAATCCAGCGCCAACGACACAGACGTCGACGGATTCGTATCCTTCGAGCTGAGGATAGTCAGTCACCTCATTTGCCGTAGCGGCGTAATACGAGTGCGTGTGCTCCTGTTGTTCTCTGCAGTTATCCATCGTGTCAGTGCTACATCCGATCCTTGATTCGGTAATACAGCATGCCCAATGTGACCAGGGGTTTGCGTAACGTAAAACTACCCGGAATAACAATTGGCTTGACGTCCGCGAACAGGTCGAAGCGTTCCGTGGTCCCGGCAATGGCGTCGGCCAGGATCTGGCCGGCAAGATGCGTCACATTGACACCGTGTCCCGAGTAGCCCTGGCAGTAGTAGACGTTCGGCGCAATGCGGCCGAGTTGTGGAACTCGAGT